>CAXTRL010000098.1:0-10766 GCA_964246575.1 uncultured Armatimonadales bacterium | reverse complement strand
GCCATTACGGCACCGTGTTTGCCGAGAAACGAATTGAAGCCGTCGGCGCGAAGTTTGTCCGCTCCCGCTTCGGGTTAGACCCCGCCCCGTTCACGCCGCCGTCGTCCATTCCGGCCCCGACCATCAAGCTTGGCCTGCTGTTCGGCGGTCAGGAAGGCGTCAGCCCAGTAATCGCCGACCAATTGCTGACGGGGGGCCCCGGCGCACGGTACTCTGTGGACGGACAGGTCACCCTGCACGGTTTTTCCATCGCGCCATTGTTTCGAATAGACGAAAGCAATTCGCTCGGCTTTGAGTTCCCCCTGCTGCACGGCGGCAACATCCGAAAGCCTCGCTTGTTTTACTCATTCACATTTACGCTGTAAGCAGAACGTAAGCAACAAGAAGACGCGAGGGAGCAAACTCCACTATGCCTTCGGCATTACTTCGTATCTGCTAAAGAACGTCGTCCATTGGACGAAAGGATTCGAACGAGCAAGCATTCGCGTGTTAGGTTCCTCGTCCAAAAGACGGTTCTGCGTAGCGAGCGGAGTTTACTCCCTCGCGTCTTCTCGTTCCTGCCCTTGAATCTAACTTACCGTTTGTGGTATACTTTGCGGGCGGAAAATTCTAATCCACACTCGCCGGGACGCGCTCTGCGGCGTGCCTGTTTTTGCCGAAACGAACTGGGCAAAACAGGTCGCAGAGGCGGATGATCGGTGGGGACGCACACAACGAAGGAGCTACGATTTGTCTATTCTCGCGATGAAGGACCTGCTGGAAGCAGGCGTCCACTTCGGCCACCAGACGCGCCGGTGGAACCCGAAAATGAAGCGCTACATTTATGGCGGGCGCAACGGCATTTACATCATTGACCTGCACCAGACCTTGAAGCTGTTTGATGACGCCTATGCGTTTATCCAGGAAGTCGCTTCCAACAACGGCAAGATTTTGTTTGTCGGCACCAAAAAGCAGGCGCAGGAAGCAGTCGCCGAAGCCGCCAAGCGCTCCCGCTCCTATTACGTCAACTCCCGCTGGCTCGGCGGAATGCTGACCAACTACCGGACTATTCTAACCCGCATCGCCCGCCTGCGCGAGCTTGATAGACTAGATGCCGAGGGCATTTTGGAGTCCCTGCCGAAGAAAGAAGCCGCCGACCTGCGCGAAGAGCGTGACCGGCTGGAAAACTATCTCGGCGGCATGAAGGACATGAACGGGATGCCCGATGCCATCTTCATCGTAGACTTGAAGAAGGAAAAAATCGCCGTTCAGGAAGCCCGCAAGCTGGGCATCCCAATTGTAGCCATTGTCGATACGAACTGTGATCCCGATGAAGTGGATTACGTTATCCCCGGCAACGACGACGCCATCCGGGCCATTAAGCTGATTTCCAACAAAATTGCCGATGCGATTATTGAAATCCGGCAGGGCGAATGGCAGGATGCGACCGTGGTGGAGACCGAGGAAGATGCCCAGAAGCTGGGTGAAGCGTCGGACGCCGCAATGGTTGCCGCCCAGTGGGAAGCCCTGGAAAAACGTGTTACCGGCGGCGCACAGGTTCCGGCTGGTGTGTTTGACGCAAGCCTCGGCGCTTCCGGCATGACCGATGCGGGCAACTCCGGCGGCATTTCCCGCCGCAACGCCTCGCCCGGCGGCGAAGCGATGACGAACCCGGCGGAAATCGCGCACGAAGTCGCCGAAGAAACCGGCCAAACGACGGCGCAGGGAACGGATTAGGAATAGGATGCCCCCACCCTGCCCTCCCCCATCGGAATGGGAGAAGATAAGAGAAGACAAAAAACTTGTTGCTTCGTTTCCTACCCCTCTCCCGCTTGCGGGGGAGGGGTCGGTACGCAGTACCGGGGGCGGGGGTCAAAAACGCACAAGGAAAAATACTTATGGCAGACATTACCGCCGCAATGGTCAAAGAATTGCGGGAAAAGACTGGGGCCGCGCTGATGAAGGCGAAGAAAGCCTTGCAAGATACAGACGGCGATATGGACGCAGCAGTAAAGTTGTTACGGGAGGCGGATAGGAACATCGACCTCAAGCCGGACCGCATCAGTGCTGAAGGCGTCGTTGAAGCGCTTGTGCGCGAGCATAACCGCTTGGGGGTTTTGATTGAAATTAATTCGGAAACCGACTTTGTCGCCCGCAATGAAGAATTTTCGGCGCTTGCTCGCGACATGGCGAAGCACGCGATTGAGAACCCGAACGCCGCTACGGTAGACGAGCTTTTGGAAGCGACGCACACCGAAACCGGCAGCCCGGCCAAGCTGCGTATTCAGGACGTGTTCGCCAAGATGCGCGAAAACATCATCTTCAAGCGCTTTGCCGCTTACCAGACCGAAGACGGCACGGTGGACGCTTACATCCACATGGGCGGACAAATCGGCGTTCTGGTTGAGCTGACCGGCGAAGGCATGGAAATCAAGACGCTGGCCCGTGAAATCGCTATGCACATCGCCGCCGCGAAGCCCAAGTTCTTGAGCAAAGACCAGGTTCCGGCGGAAAAAGTCGCCGCAGAGCGGGACATTGTCAAGACACGCGCGATGGCGGACCCGAAGAACGCCAACAAGCCTGCCGAGATTATGGACAAAGTGATTGAAGGCGGCGTCGGCACGTTCTACAAAGAGGCCGTTTTGCTGGAGCAGCCCTATATTCGTGAGCCGAAGCAGACTGTCGCGCAGCTCATCAAGGGCAAAACCGAGATCAAGCGGTTTGTGCGCTTTGAGATCGGCGAGGCGTCTTAGGTGGCAGACTCAACTCCCGTGAAATGGTCCCGCGTGCTGCTCAAGCTCTCCGGCGAAGCCTTCGCCGGGGACGGCAGCCACGGGGTCATTGATTACCAGGCCGTCGCGAGTATCGCCGGAGAAGTCGCACAATTACAGCAAAGCGGCGTTCAGACCGCCGTCGTCATCGGCGGCGGCAACGTCATGCGCGGGCAGCTTGCCGAAAAAGCGGGCATGAAGCGCGTCACCGCCGACCATATCGGGATGCTCGGCACGGTTGTCAACGCGCTGGCCTTGCAGGACGCTTTGGAGCGTCAGGGCATTGACACGCGGGTCCAGACCGCCATGCCGATCCAAACCGTTGCTGAGCCGTACATTAACCGCCGCGCCCTGCGCCATCTGGAAAAAGGCCGCGTCGTGATCCTGGCCGGCGGCACCGGCAACCCGTTCTTTACCACCGATACCGCCGCCGCGCTCCGGGCCACCGAAGTCCGCGCCGAAGCGATTCTGATGGCAAAGAACGGCACCGACGGCGTCTACGACAAAGACCCACGTACCAATTCCGACGCCGTCAAGTTTGAACGCATCTCGTTCGCCGACGCGATCAACCGCCGCCTCAAAGTCATGGACTTGACCGCGATGGCGTTTTGCATGGAAAACAACATTCCTATTGTGGTGTTCGACATCAACGTCCCCGGCAACATCCAGCGCGTCGCCGAAGGCGCATCCATTGGAACGCTTGTTTCTAAAGATGCGTAAACAATCATGAAGCCTGTTGCGCCTGTCGAGAAGTTCTCCGAATACATCTTTAAACCAGGCGCAACACACGGCAAAGATCGTGTTTTTCGTTCGCTAGGGTATAGCAGAAATGACTCACAATTTTTGTCCGAATTGTACTCATTTCAGGCCGCCACAAAATTCGGGGCGCAAGATTATACACTCGGCAAGGCTGATGAACACGGACAAAGGATTAACATTGTTATCGAGTTGACAGGACTGGAAGGTTTTTCTGCCAGTTCCAGTTACTTAATTTCGGGCTGGATGATAAGAAGTGACGGCAGCTTGACGCTTAACATGCCTTTTAGTGGCTTTGCCCGTCAGGAGCATGACAATGCTGGAAAATTATTCTCGTGTTCGCCTGCAAACGGACAATTATCAGTCTGAAGGCGCGTTTTGTTTTGATGTCGGTTATGTCATTGAAGTTTATCCAGACAACAAATATGAAGTCGAGTTTTCTGACTTGAACGGTGATACGACGGCACAGATAGTCGCGTTTGAGAAAGAATTAGAACTTGCCCCGCCCATCTTCGACGCCCCCAAGCGCGAGATGTCGGCAGAGCCAATCAAGGAGCAACAAAAATGAGTTTAGCCGATCTCGCCAAAGACGCCGAGCAAAAGATGAAGAAGACGGTGGATGCGACGCAGCATGATTTTTCGACGATCCGCACAGGCCGCGCGACGCCGACACTGGTGGACGGCATCTCAGTGGACTACTTTGGGACGCCGACGCCGCTCAATCAACTAGCTGGCATCAGCGTTCCCGACTCGCGCCAGCTTCTCATCACGCCGTATGATCGCAGCACGGTCGCGGCCATTGAAAAGGCGATCAAGAACTCGGACCTGAACATCAACCCGGTCAACGACGGGACAGCGGTTCGGCTGACGATCCCGCCGCTGACCGAAGAGCGGCGCAAAGAGTTTGTCAAGATCCTGAACAAAAAGTCGGAAGAAGGCCGCGTGTCCATCCGCAATATCCGGCGTGACATCAACGACCAGTTCAAGGCGCTGGTGAAGAAAAGCGAAGCGTCCGAAGATGAATCCAAGCGGGCACAGGACGGTCTGCAAAAGCTGACCGACCGCTACATTGTTGAAATTGACCGCATCACCAAAGCCAAAGAAGCCGAACTGCTTGAAGTCTGACACTGACGAAACTTTCGCCGAACTCCGCCGCCTGAAAGCCCGTCTTGACCCGGCGCGGGTGCCGGCCCATGTCGCCATCATTATGGACGGCAATGGCCGCTGGGCGCGGACCCAGGACCAAGACCGGCTGTTCGGTCACTGGCAGGGTTACCGGACGCTGAAAGAAATTGTCTCTGCCGCCGATGAATTCGGCATTCAAGCGCTGACGGTGTTCGGCTTCTCCACCGAGAACTGGCGGCGGCCTGAAGCCGAAGTCGGCGGGCTGATGGACCTCATGCAGGCCGCGATGCAGGCGGAAATTGAAGAACTGATCCAGAACCATATCCGCATTCAAGTCTCGGGACGTCTGAGCGAACTGCCGGACGCTCTCCGCGAGACGTTTGAGAGCGCCATGCTGCGAACGGCAGGCTTTTCGGGAATGACGTTCAATTTGGCAATCAATTACGGCGGGCGGGCGGAAATTGCGGATGCGGCACGGTCGCTTGCGGAAGCTGTCCAGCGCGGAGAGCTTCACCCGCAAGATATCACCGAAGAAAGATTATCAGCCAGCATGTATGCGCCGGGTCTGCCGGACCCCGATCTGCTGATCCGCACGGCGGGCGAGATGCGAATCTCCAACTTTTTGCTATGGGGCATCGCCTATTCCGAAATCTGGGTGACGCCGACGCTCTGGCCGGACTTTACGCCTGCACTTCTCGCAGATGCCTTAGAAGATTACGGGCGACGCGTCCGCAAGTTCGGCGCGGTTGTTCATTCCCTGGAGTAATCTGCTGTTGAAAAACGTCGTTATTCTAGGCTCGACCGGCAGCATAGGAACGCAAACGCTGGACGTGGTGCAGCGGCTCCCTGATCTGCTGCGGGTTGTCGGTCTTTCAGCGCATCGCAATGAAGCACTTCTTAAGCAGCAGGCAGAAAACTTCCAGGTCAGCCTGGAGCAGCTGGAATGTGGGGACGACGCAAACTTGGTGCGGCTGGCCACTCTGCCTGACGCGGATTTAGTCGTCGTTTCCGTGGCCGGAGCCGTAGGGACAGCCGCAACTATCGCCGCGTTGGAAGCGGGCAAAGATGTGGCGCTTGCGACCAAAGAAGTGCTGGTTGCGGCAGGCGAGCTTGTGACGGCGGCAGTTCGCAAAAGCGGGGCGCGTCTGCTGCCGATTGACAGCGAGCATTCGGCGATCTTTCAGTGCTTGCAGGGGCAGAACCCCCAAGATGTTCATAAGCTCTGGCTGACTGCGTCGGGCGGCCCGTTCCGCACCTGGTCAGCCGAGCGGATGGCGTCGGTCACGGTCTCCGAAGCGTTGAACCACCCGACTTGGCCGGCGATGGGCCGCAAGATCACGATTGACAGCGCGACGCTGATGAACAAAGCGCTGGAAATGATTGAAGCCCGCTGGCTGTTTGACGTGCCGATTGACCGCGTCGGCGTTGTCGTTCATCCGCAAAGCGTCGTGCATTCGCTGGTGGAGCTGTGCGACGGCTCGTTTCTGGCCCAGCTTGGCTTGCCGGACATGCGGGTTCCCATTGAAGTAGCCCTGCTGTATCCCGACCGCGCTGACTTCGGGGCGGCCCGGTTTGATCTGCTGGCACAAACGGTGCCGCTGACATTTGAAGCACCTGATGAGTCGCGCTTCCCCAGCCTGGCATTGGCCAGCCGGGCGGCAGAGGAGGGCGGGACGCTACCAGCGGTAATGAACGGGGCGAACGAAGCCGCCGTGTCGCTCTTTCTGGAAGGCCGGATTTCGTTTCCGTTAATCACCCAGATTGTCGCGCGTGTCATGGACGACCACGACGCTCAGGAATCGCCGACCCTGGCACAAATTACGGCGGCGGACCGGTGGGCGCGGGGCATAACCGAGCAGTTTATTTAAGGAGCCTGTCCAGTGATATTATGGGCGAACATCCAGCAGACGGTGACGCTGCTGATTATTTTGAGCATCTTGGTGGTCGCGCATGAGTGGGGGCATTTTATTGTCGCCCGGATGTGCGGCATCCGCGTGGACGACTTTTCCATCGGCTTCGGCAAGCGGCTGTTTCGCATCGGCAAGCGCGGCGATACCGAGTACAATGTCCGAATGCTCCCGCTCGGCGGCTTCGTCAAGATCGCCGGCATGGAGCCGGACGAAGCGCCGCTGGTCAACGCGAAAGACAAAGTGCTTGGTGCAAGCACGAGTGACCCAGATGCTGGCGAGATCCCCTTGCTGGCGGAAAATCTGGGCGAGCATACGCCCTACACCGGCCCGGACGGCTTCTACAGCAAGCCGCTCTGGCAGCGTTCTCTGGTCATTTTCGCCGGCCCGCTGATGTCGCTGCTGTTCGGCTACTTCGTGTTCTGCTTGATGGGCGTCACCACGGGCATTCCTTCCGGCAAAATCCTGACCCGCATCAATCTAGTTGAGCCGGGCGGCCAGGGTCAGAAAATCGGCCTACGTGCCGGCGATACGATCACAGCCATCAACGGTCAGCCTGTCACCGATGGGCAGCAGATGATCGCCCGCATCAATGCCAGCCTCGGCAAGCCGGTCACGCTCACTGTCGTGCGCGACGGCGTGACGTTCACTCCGCCTGTAGCCATTCCACAGCCGGCGCTCCGTAACGGCAAGCCGATCATCTACACCAGCGTTGTGCAGCCCGGCACGTTCGGCAGCGGGATTGGCCTGCAAACCGGCGACACCATCCGGCAAATCGGCGACGCGGTCATCGACAGCACGGCAGACGCGCTGAAAGCGCTGCGTGACCATACCGGTCAGGCGGTGGATGTCGTCGTGACGCGCACGACCAGCGATGACCCTATTCCGCTGCACGGCGTCCTGCCAAAAACAGTTGCCGGAACCACCGGCGTTCTGCCGACGCTTGACTCCCATCAAATTGGTGTGCTCAAAATTGATCCTTCTGCGGAAATCAAGCACCTCAGCTTGATGCAGTCCGTCAAAGCGGGAACCGCTCAAATTGCGTTTCTTCTGACAAGCATTGGGGAGATGGCACACCGACCTACTCAGATCAAAGACAACGCCGGTGGGATCATCTATATGTACCAGATGACCGGCGTTGTCGCAAAGAACGGTCTGGTGGAGAAACTTAATCTGATGGCGGGCCTTTCAATCAGCTTGGCGATTTTCAATCTGCTGCCAATCCCTGTGCTGGACGGCGGCCATTTATTGACATTCTTTATTGAATGGGTCCGGCGCGGCAAGCGGCTGACCGATCAGCAGCAGCAGGCGTTTTTGATGACGGGCCTTGCCATTATCGGGGTTCTGTTTGTTTTGGTCATGTCTAACGACATTCTCCGAACCGTTCGCCACCAACTGCCACAATAACACGAAAGAGGGCGAGGACAAGCCTCGCCCCTACAACGAATCTATGCGTTTTACTCAACTTTTTGCTCCTACCCTGCGCGACGCGCCCAGCGAAGCGGAGCTAATCAGCCACAAGCTGTTGCTGCGCGGCGGCTTTATCCGGCCTCTTGCCAGCGGCGTTTACTCCTACCTGCCGCTGGGCCTGCGCGTCTTGAACAAGATCTCGGACATCCTGCGCGGCGAGATGAACGGCATCGGCGGCACCGAGTTTCTGATGCCATCCCTGGTGCCGCGCCCACTTTTAGAGGAGTCAGGCCGGGACAAAATTGATGTGCTGTTCACGGTCCCGGCGCATGATTACTTTCTTGGCTTCACGCATGAAGAAGTCATTACAAGCATTGCGCGGGGCGATATTCAGTCGTACAAACAACTGCCGTTCCTGCCGTACCAGATCCAGACCAAGTTCCGGGACGAAGCCCGTCCGCGCGGCGGTTTAGTTCGCGGGCGCGAGTTTCTGATGCTGGATGCCTATTCGTTTGACCGGAATGAAGCCGCCGGGGAAGCCGCGTACAGCCGGGTTCGGGAAGCATTTGCCCGCATGTTCGCCCGCTGCGGCCTCCAATCACTGTCTGTGGAAGCCGACTCCGGGGCGATTGGCGGCTCGCAAAGCGAAGAGTTCATGGTGCTGTCGGAAAACGGCGAGGACACCGTCCTGCGTTGCGACAAGACCGGCTACGCGGCGAATGCCGAGCGCTGCGAAGCGGTTCCCATGCCTGCCGAAGACCCAGCCGTGGAAGTGGCGGCAATGGAGCAAGTGGCGACGCCGGACGTGTCTACGATTGAAGATGTCGCGGCATTCTTGGAAGTCTCGGCAACGCGCCTCATCAAAACGCTGATCGTGACGACTCCCGGCGGCGCTCCCGTTGTTGCCCTAGTGCGCGGCGACCGGGATCTAAACGAAGCCAAGCTGGCGAAGCTGCTCGGCGGGCCGTCGCCGCTGGCGGACGCGGCGATGGTGGAGCGCGTCACGGGCGCTCCGGTCGGCTTTGCCGGTCCCGTAGGTTTGAAGATGCCTGTGCGGGTGATCGCCGACCGGGAAGTGGCATTGGTCCGCGACGGCGTCACCGGGGCGAACGCTGCCGACGCGCATCTTGTTCATGTTCTGCCGGGCCGCGATTTCCCGCAGCCGGAGTATTTTGACCTGCGTACCGCCGTCGCCGGCGATGTCAGCCCCATAGACCCGGAAGGGCGGCTGTATACCGAGCGCGGGATTGAAGTCGGCCACGTCTTCAACTTCGGCACGAAATACTCGGCGGCAATGGGTGCGACCTTCACTGACGAGACCGGTAAATCCCAGCTCATGCAGGGCGGCTCCTACGGCGTCGGCGTGTCCCGGACAATGGCGGCGGCAGTGGAGCAGCATCATGACGCCGCAGGAATGCTTTGGCCCATTTCCATCGCGCCGTTTGAAGTGGTAGTCGTGCTGGTGGACGCCAAGAACGAAGCCCAGCGCGAAGCCGCCGAAGCGCTGCACACGTCCCTGCTTGCGGCAGGCGTGGATGTTCTCCTAGATGACCGTGACGAGCGCCCCGGCGTCAAGTTCAAAGACGCCGACTTGATTGGTTTCCCCATCAAAGTCGTCGTCGGCAAATCGCTCTCGGAAGGCACCGTCGAAGTCAGCCTGCGCCGCGACAGTGCCACCAAGCAGGCCGTTCCCGTGGCAAACGCAGCCGTGTATGTTACGGAGCTAGTGAATGGGATAAAGTCAAAACTTGAGTTTTAGCCGCTGGCGATTGCTTCAACAACATTTACATTGTGATTGGCGCAGAATCGGCCAAAGGCATCAATCTCTTGTTGCAACTTCACCGGTACTTCGCCGGACCCAGAAGGGCCAGCAAACTTTATCCTCGGCCCCGTAAATATGCTAAGGCAAATCTCTGACTTCGAAGGCAAGCTGTTGACCCAGGCCAGAAGTGGAGGAGCGTCAAGAGATTTGAAGAGGTAGTCAGGTGGCTGCGGGTTCACAGCCACTTGTGGAGGTATCATCGCTGCAACCCGGACGTCCCATACCTGCTCACCAAGAACATTATCAGTTCCTATAACGCTTCGCTTTACCATTTCATAGGATGGCGGTTTCTGGTGCTGTTCCTTTACTGGTGAGGCATCATGCTTGCTTGATGCTTGCGCGACAACAGGAGCGTTTGCTCCAATAACCAAGCTTAGGCTTGCAAGGCAAGCCGTGAAGAGAAAATTGCAGGTTTTCATGTTGTCCCTTGTTATACTGTCGGGTCTTTCGGCAGCCTGAGCGTGATGGTTGTCCCCTGCCCCGGTTCGCTTTGCACGGAAGGGCGGCCCCGGTGCTGCTCAACAATGCGGCGGACGATGCGGGTTCCGAGGCCGGTCCCACCGGGCTTTGTGGAGTAAGCGGCGTCGGTAAATAGCTTGGCACGGACTTCCGGCGGCATCCCCGCCCCGGTGTCCGCACAGGCAACGGTGTAGTAGGCTGGGTCGGGGTCGGAGGCGACAGAGAGGGTGATGGAGCCGCCGGGGGGCGTCTCCGGCAGAGCATTGTTCACGAGGTTAAACAGGGCATTGTAAAGGCGGGCGCTGTCAAAGATTGCTTGCATCTTCGTGTCGCCCTCGGCGCGAAGCGTGATGCCGGCCAAAGCCGCCGCGCCGGCCAGCGAGTTTGCAACGCGCTGGACCGTCTCAAACGGACAGCCCGGCTTGAAGTCCAGCGGGGCGACTTCGCCTTTGAGGGCGCTTGCGATTTCGCGGGTCCGTGCCGTGACTTGCCCCACCCCTTCGGCGACGCTTATACGGACTTCCGTATAAAAGCTTT
>CAXTRL010000097.1:0-10982 GCA_964246575.1 uncultured Armatimonadales bacterium | reverse complement strand
GCGGAAGAATACCCCTCCTGCGTTGTGCTGCGGGCCGGATCGCTTTCGCCACAGCCTGGCAATGGACTAACTTACACGCCGCTGTCGAGGCCGGAACACGCGGCCAACATGCAGCCAATCCGGGTGGTCGTGCCTGCCCGGCGCGAGGACGGCGAAATGTACCGGCACGACGGCGAAGAATGGCTCTTTGTCCTGTCCGGCACACTGCGCCTGGCGCTGGCCGACGAGGCGCACACGCTTGGTCCCGGCGACACCGCCCACTTCGACGCGCGGGTGCCGCACCGCTTGTCCGCGCTGCACGGCACCGACGCCGAGCTGATCCTTGTTGCCTGCGCGGCACCGCGCGTGCTTCTGGACAGCTATTTGTAGCTGTCGCTTCTTTTGTTTTTCGCTTTCGTTCCTCCCCTTCCGGTAATGACGCCGGCTCGTTCTTTGGACGGCGTCGTCTTGTCTCAGGCTTTATCAACATTACCGGAGGAAAATGCTATGGCAACGAAAGTTATTCCCGCGCAGCACCCGTCGCGCCTGCGTCCCAACTGCTTGAACTTTTGGGAAGTTTGGGCGCAGGCCATCGCGGTCATCTCGCCAACCATGACCGCCGCGCTGATTGTCCCGGCCATGTTCGGGGCGGCAGGGGCAGGAAGCTGGCTGGCTTACTTGTTTGGAACAGTCATGCTGCTGTTCGTGGCGCTGAACTTGAACCATTTCGCCCGGCGGTCAACGTCGGCAGGGTCCATGTATGCGTATACGGCACGCGGACTTGGACCCACGGCAGGCGGGGTTGCGGGCTGGTGCCTGATCTGGGCGTACCTGTTTATCGGCATTGCGGGTCTCACCGGGTTCACAAACTTTGCGAACATTCTGCTCGGCATGGCGCATGTTCATGTGCCGCTGACTGTGCTGTTCGGCGTTTGTGCGCTCCTCGCCTGGTACATCTCGTACAAAGACATCCAGGTTTCCACCATTCTGATGCTGGTTTTAGAAGGCGTTTCCGTCGCACTGATTTTGGCGCTGACCGCCATTGTTTTGTTTAAGCATGGCCCGCCGGTTGACCACGCCCAGCTTTCGCTGCACGGAATGAAGCCGTCGAGCCTCGGCCTCGGCGTCGTGATCGCCATCTTCAGCCTGGTCGGCTTTGAGTCCGCGACGGCGTTTGGCGAGGAAACCAAGAACCCGCTGAAGACCATTCCCCGCGCCGTCATCTGGAGTCTGCTGGCAACCGGCTTCTTCTTTGTTTTGATTTCCTACACCGAAGTTTACGGGCTGCGAAACGACAAAACGACGCTGGACCAGCTTGCCGCGCCGCTGAACGAGCTGGCGGACCTGAACGGTGTCGGCTGGCTTAAAGTGCCGGTTTCGCTGGCGGCGATGATCAGCTTCTTTTCGCTGGCCTTGTCCTGCATCAACGCCGGAGCTAGAATTTTGTACCCGATGGGCCGGCACGGCGTTTTCCACCAGGCCGTCGGCTTGTCCCACGACACGCATAAAACGCCCCACATTGCCGTTTCCATCATGGCGGCGCTGATGTTTGTGATTGTCGCCGGCATGTACGGCGCTCATGGCGGCGTGCTGGACGTCTTCAACTGGGCCGGCACTTACGGCGCGTTCGGGTTCCTTTTTTCCTACTTCTTTATCACGGTCGCCGCGCCGTTTTACTTGAAGAAAGAAGGAACGTTGACCGCCGGCAATATCGCGCTGGCCGTCATCACGGTCTTGTTCCTGCTGGTGCCTGCCGTCGGCAGCGTTTACCCCGTCCCGCCCGCGCCGGTCAACTACTTCCCGTATGTGTTCCTGGCCTACTTTCTAGTGGGGTTAGCCTGGTTCCTGACGCTTCGGAAGCGCTCGCCGGAAACAGTGGAAGAAATCGAGCGGGAAATCGAAGAAACGCACGGCAGCTTTGCCGCTCCTGCCGAAGCAGAGCGGGTGCTGGCCTAGTTTGCATTTATGCAACGTACCGGCACTGGAAGTGCCGGTACACCTGGCTTTCCGCATGCAGAATTCTATGCCCTATTTAGCCCATATCAGCATCTATCCGTTTAAGTCACTTGCCCCGGTGCCGCTTTTCCAGACTACGTTGCTGGCGGGGGGTGCGCTGGAGCATGACCGGGAGTTTGCGTTCTTCACCGAAGACGGCAAAGTTCTCAATGCCAAGCGGACACCGAAAATACACGGCCTGCGCTCGTCCTTTGACCTCAGCAGCGGCACACTGCACCTGCAAGCAGCCGCTGCCGGCCAGGAAGGCCGTTTCCATTTGCCGGATGACACCCAGGCTTTGGAATGCTGGCTGACACACTATTTTGACCAGCCGGTCTTTGTCAGACGCCGCAGCGACGGCGGATTTCCCGATGACCTGAACGCGCCCGGCCCGACAGTCATCAGCACGGCAACGTTGGAAACAGTTGCGTCCTGGTTTCCGGGCCTGAGCGTCGAAAGCGCCCGCATCCGGTTCCGGGCCAACTTGGAAATCGGAGGCGTGCCGCCGTTTTGGGAAGACCGTCTCTTCGGCGAAGCGGACAGCGTCGTTCCGTTCGAGATCGGCAGCGCCGTCTTTCACGGCGTCAACCCCTGCCAGCGCTGCATTGTCCCGCCGCGCGGCCCGGAAACCGGCGAAGCGATCCCCGATTTCTCGAATGTCTTCCGGGCGAGGCGTGAAGAGACGCTGCCGGCCTGGGCCGTTCGCGCTCGCTTCAACCACTTCTACCGGCTGGCGGTCAACACCCGTGTTCGGGACGCAGAAGCCGGCAAAACGCTCCAAATCGGCGACAGTGTCCGGCTTCTGCCCGCTGAGACTGCCTGATGCTGCGCCGGGTATACTAGATGCCATGCGACGAATCTGGGGGCTGGCGGACACGCATCTGTCTGGCGCCAAGCCCAAGCCGATGGACATTTTTGGAACGCACTGGCATGACCACCCAGCAAAAATCGCCGCCGCTTGCTTGGCGGTCGTGGAGCCGGATGACCTGCTGCTGATGCCGGGCGATTTGTCATGGGCATTGAAGCGCCAGAACGCTGACGTGGACCTCGCGTGGCTTGCGGCCCTGCCGGGCATCAAAGTCCTCTGCAAAGGCAACCATGACCACTGGTGGCCTTCCGACAAGGCGCTCGGCTTTCCCGGCCTGCACGACACGCCGTTTGTCTCCGAAGACGGGCAAATCGGCATTGCCGGTACACGCGGCTGGTACCTGCCCCCCGAAGGCAGCACTGACGCCGAACGGGCGCAGTGCGACAAGATTATTGCCCGCGAAGTGTCCCGCCTGTCCCGGCGCCTTGACGCCATCTCCGCCTGCCCCGTGAAGCTGGCGATGATCCACTACCCACCGTTGGAAGCCTTCGTTCCCCTCTTGAAAGCGCACGGCATCCAGACTGTGCTGTACGGACATCTTCACCTGAATGGCCGCGACTCCGTCCCCCCAGAACGCTGGTTCGGCCTACGGACCCTGTGCGTCGCCGCAGACCGCCTCCATTTCACCCCTCGCCTGGTTGCTGCATTGGGTGAAACTTCCTGAGTTTCCTCGTAAATATGCTATAATAGCAGCATAAGGAACACCTATTTATGTCTGCATTAATTGGCGTCGTCGTTGTCGTTGTTTTAATCATCGTCGTGCTGTCGCTGATCCTGCGGTATGTGCCGCTGGGGCTGATGATTACGGCGATCTCCGCCGGGGTGAGCGGGGTCAACCCCGGCTCGTTGATTGGAATGCGGCTGCGGCGCGTCCCGCAGGACCGGGTGATCCTGCCGCTGATTGCCGCCGTGAAAGCGGGCGTCCCGGTCAACCTCAATCAATTGGAAACCCACTACTTGGCAGGCGGCAATGTAGACCGCGTCGTGCAGGCGCTGATCTCCGCCCACCGCGCCCAGATTCCTCTGCCGTTTGAGCGGGCCGCCGCAATTGATCTGGCAGGCCGGAACGTCCTGGAAGCCGTGCAGATGTCGGTCAACCCGAAAGTTATTGAAACGCCGAATGTCGCGGGCGTCGCCAAAAACGGCGTGGAAATGAAAGCGTTTGCGCGGGTGACGGTTCGGGCGAACATCGCCCAGTTTGTCGGCGGCGCAGGCGAACAGACAGTTTTGGCGCGGGTCGGCGAAGGCATCGTCACTACCATCGGGTCGGCGGCGACCCATTTGGAAGTCATGGAAAAGCCGGACGCCATTTCCAAGACCGTTCTCGCCAAAGGGTTAGATGCCGGCACGGCGTTTGAGATCTTATCTATTGACATCGCCGACGTGGTGGTCGGCCAGAACATCGGCGCTCGTTTGCAGGCCGACCAAGCGGAAGCCGACAAGAAAGTGGCGCAGGCCAAAGCCGAAGAGCGGCGCTCGATGGCCGTGGCCCGCGAACAGGAAATGAAGGCATATACGCAAGAAATGCAGGCTAAAGTGGTCGAAGCCCAAGCCCAGGTCCCGCTCGCACTTGCCCAAGCCCTCAGCGGCGGCAACATGGGCGCGATGGAGTATTACAACCTGCGGAACCTCCAAGCCGACACCGCCATGCGGAGCGGCATCAGCCGCGCCACCGGCGGGGCGGATGAAAACGGCGGCGCAGGCGGCAGTACCGGCCCGGTTGTCTAGCACTCAGTTTGGAGGCAGGCGGTGGCGTCAGTTTACCGGATCGGGTGCGGAGTGTTAGGCGTTTTGCTGCTTGCCGCTCTGGTTTTCCCAATTGTACAGTCTGGAAGCTGGGACAACACAGGCCGACGCCAGGCTTCCTGCATGTCTAACATGAAGCAACTCGGATTGGCACTGACGCAGTATACCCAGGACTACGGCGGTGATTTGCCGGACAAAAGTTCTTCCGGGAGCAGCGGCTGGCGTGAGGCAATCTATACTTATGTCAAATCCACCGGCGTTTACCGCTGCCCAGATGACCAGCGTAACGCCAATCAAGACGCGCCGACAAACCTGCCCAAATCTTACGCGGCGAACGCGCTTTGCTTGGGCAGTGGAAAAAAGAAGGCGAGTATATTCAGCTTGTCTTCGAAGACAATATTGGTCACTGACACACGCGATTTTGACGGCGAAGACTGGAACATCACTAACCCGGCGTACTTGCCAAGCAGCGGGCGCGAGATGTATACGCACAAGCCGTCGCATTATCTCTATCAGCACCCGCCCAGCACACTAAATTTGCTGTTCGCCGATGGTCATGTCAAGACGATGAAGCCGGATGCCACGCTGACGCCAATCAACTTGTGGACGCCGAACGCAACTCCGTTTGCCGTGCAGGATTTGGCGAACGCGCAGGCGATCTTGAAATACGCAGAGAACGAGTAAGTTTATGCTGGAAGCTATTGGGTTTGGAATTATCGTGCTGATCTGGGTCGTTTCCAGCCTCATCAAAGGCTTCAAGTGGCTGCTGCGCCAGACCGGTGCGACCCCAACCCCGCCCGCTCTCACTGCCCTACCCCCTTCGCAGGCCGTGCCGCGCGGGCAAATCCCGCCGACGTTTCCGCCTCCGGCGACGCTTCAAAGTCAGACGAAGCTACAAGCACCGCCGCCTTCTCAAACCCTGCCTGCCCGTGCGCCTCGGCTGGATTCGCCGCGCCCACGGGAGCGGCAGCCGCAGGCCGGCGGCCCGGCAGTCCCAGACGAAGCCACCCGGCGGGATTTCGAGCGGCAGGAGCGCGAACTGTTCCGCGCGGAACCGGCGGCGTTGGATACTCCGCTTGCCTCATTTTCCCTAAGCCCATCCGCCTCAGCGAACAGCCTGTT
Organism: uncultured Armatimonadales bacterium; assembly: GCA_964246575.1. GTDB lineage: Bacteria > Armatimonadota > Armatimonadia > Armatimonadales > Capsulimonadaceae > JANXMY01. Next base: position 5,272 of record CAXTRL010000097.1, on the reverse strand, counting down.
CGGCGGCACGGATGACCTTGTCCGTGCCATTATTCTTCAGGAAGTCCTCGGCCCGCCCCTATCCCATCGCAAGCCCCAGCCTGCCGCCCCTCCCACACAAACAGCGCCCCAGTAAATTGCGGGTTTTCCGCGCAAACTTCCGGTTGGCATAAGTCCTGCAACAGTATAAAAAAGAGTGTTGTAACCTGGCTGTAATTTGCAGTCCGGCGACTCCTCTTTTTTGCGGGAATACCTAATGACGGTCTCGATTCCCAGCAAGCGGCTTTTGCCGTTTTGCATAGGAAATATACCAGGCTTTCTGGAAACCGCAAAATCCCCGTATAATTGGCGAAAGCAAACAAGCGTAATGCCGGTATACTTTGAAGTGTAAGGCTGAACGCAATCAGGAAGGTGCTTTGTGAAGAATTGAATTCAATACTCTCGTACTTGCAGCAGGTGCCGATGCTGGCGGCATTGCCGGAAGAAACCTTGAAGCGGCTGGAGCGGATCGCCGAGCAGCGCCAGTACCGCCGCCGCCAAATTATTCATTTTGCCGACCAGCCGGGTGATTTCGTGTATCTGCTTTGCACCGGGCGCGTCAAGATCGCCCGCGTTTCCGAGCGCGGGCGGGAGCTGACGCTGTACCTGTTGGAAGACGGCGCAATTTTCGGCGAAGCCGGGCTACTAGGCGCTAATGAGCCGTATGAGCTGGTGGCCGAAACTTTGGAAGACTCGCTGGTGGTTGTGTTTCGCCGGGCCGATATTCTGGCGGCGCTGGAACAGTCGCTCTCCGCAACGCGGGAGCTGCTGCGGCTGGTCAGCGCCCGCCGGTCCCAAGCGGAAAATCAGGTTGCCGATTTGGTATTTTTGGAAGTCCCGAAGCGCCTGGCAAAGCTCCTGCTGCGGCTGTACGAAGGTCAGGACGGGCGCAATGGCCGGGCCGGGCAGCCCTTGAACGGGAAAATGACGCATCAAGAGCTGGCAAATGTCATCGGCAGCACCCGCGAAACAACGACGTTGATCTTGAACGACTTCAAGCGGCAGGGCTTGATTGACTTTTTGGGGCGCAAGATCTTAATTACGAACCGAAGCGGGCTGGAAGATCTGGTCGTCAGTGATTTGCCGCATTAAAGTTCCAATTAACGGGTATACTGATGTCCGTTATGCTAATTACCCTTGTTCGTCATGGTCAGTCTGAAGCGAATGTCGGACTGACCGAACACCTTGACAGCTCCTTGACCGCGCTGGGCCGGCAGCAGGCGGACCTCACGGCGGAATATCTCAGCCGGACCGGCCTCACCCGCGCTTATGTTTCGCCGCTGCGCCGCGCTCTTCAAACTATTGCCCCGTTCTGCGAACGAACCCATTTGCAGGCGGAAGTCTACGCGGACATCTGCGAATACTTTAATGCCAAGTGGCCCGGGTACCGCCATTTTCCTGGTTTGACGCCGGAGCAGATTACCTCCCAGTTTCCATTTACGTATTTCGGCGAGACGTTCCCATGCAGCGCCGGGTGGTGGCCGCAAGAGCTGGAAAACGATGATTTGATGTACGCCCGCGCCCAGCGTGTCCGCGACGCCTTGATTTCCCTGCACGGCGGCTCAGGCGAACACATTCTCGTTGTTTCCCATGCCGAAACCGTCGGACGCTTGACTGAAGCGTTCCTGCGTGTTCCAACAGTGACCGAAGAGCCTCCATTCTCGGACAACTGCGCCGTGACGCGCCTGCACGTTTTTGACCCGCATCAGCCCGCCGAGCTGCTGGCCCAGAACAACACGGCGCACCTTGCCCCGCTGATGACCTATGCGTCCTGACTTCATGCGTCTGGACAAAGCTTTGGTGGCCCAGAGCATCTGCCGCAGCCGGACCGAGGCACAGGTACTTTTAGACGCCGAACTAATCTCCGTAGACGGGCGGCGCGGCCTCAAAGCCAGTGCGGAAACGACCGCAGATGCCGTGCTGGCCCGGCATGACACCGGCCCGCGCTTTGTGTCGCGCGGGGCGCTGAAGCTGGAAGCGGCGCTGACGGAGTTCAGGATTGACGTGGCGGGCAAACGGGCGCTGGATGTCGGCGCGTCCACCGGCGGCTTTACCGAGTGCCTGCTGCGGCGCGGGGTTGCGTCCGTTATTGCCGTGGATGTCGGGCATGGACAGATGGCTTCTGAAATCGCCGCCGACCCGCGCGTGCAGTCGCGGGAAGGCATCAATGCCCGGTCACTTTCCCCTACTGACTTCCCCCATCTTTTTGACGTCATCGTTGCCGATTTGTCGTTTATCTCGCTGTCACTGGTTTTGCCCGCGCTTGCCCCTCTGCTGCTCCCTTCGGGCGACTTGATTTGCCTGGTCAAGCCGCAGTTTGAGGTCGGCGCGGCGCATCTTGGCAAAGGCGGCATCGTGCGTGATCCGAAAGCCAGGGCCGAAGCGCTTGAGCGCGTTTGCGGCGTAGCGAATGCGCTTGGCCTGCGTGAAACGGCCTGCATGGTCAGCCCCATCACCGGGGGCGACGGCAACACGGAGTTCCTGCTGCATCTGCGGCCTGGAAGATAAAGCTGGAAGAGAATAAAATGCTTATTCAAACCGACACACTGACCGAAGCGGCGAAAGACACGCTTCTTGCGGCGGCGCGGGACGCCTACGCTTCCGCCTATGCGCCCTACTCGAACTTCGCCGTCGGCGCGGCAGTGCTTTTATCGGATGGCATCATCTACAAGGGCTGCAACATTGAAAATGCGTCGTTCGGCTTGACTGTCTGCGCCGAGCGTGTCGCGATTTTCCACGCGGTCACGGCAGGCCGCATGGATATTGTCGCCGTGGGCGTCTTCACGTCCGCCTCCACACTTGCCCGGCCCTGCGGCGCGTGCCGCCAGGTCATCGCCGAGTTTTCCCGCGCCGACAGCCCCATCATCATCATCTCCACCACCGAGTCCGGCTTGTCCGCGACTGACACAATCACCGACCTGCTCCCCGGCAGTTTCGCGCTGCTTTAAGAACTCACATCAAACTCAACTCGCAGGCGCAGGAAACTTTGTATCGGCTGGCCGTTTCGGGTCGCCGGGCGGAAGGTCCAGCGCTTGGCGGCGTCCAGGGCAAGTGCATCCAGGGCTGGATTCCCCGTGGACGAGACCATCTGGACCCGTGCCGAGCCATCGGCCTGGATGGTGAAAAGCGCATTAAAAGAAGTGTTCAAATCGCTGTCCCGCAGGTCGTCCGGGATGGACGGCTTTGGCTGTGACACCGGCACGGCGGCGGTGATGACCGGAGCCGGCGGCGGAGCGGGCGTCGGAACCGGCGGCGCGGGCTTGGGAGCGGGCGGCGGAGGCGGCGGGCTTGGCGCAGGCAAAGGAGCAGGCGGCGTGACTGGCGGTGCAGGGGCGGGCGGCAGGGGCGCAGGCGGAGGAGACGCGGCGTCCGACCCGGTAATGCCGGCGTCGCCGCTCGCGCTGCCGTTCGCGCCGGGCGCGGGGCCTGCCGCAACGACTTTCACCGGAGGCGGCCCGCTAGGAGCGCGGGGCGGGGCAGCCGAACGTGCGGCGGCCTTGTGTCCTGCCGCTTTCGGCTTAGAAGTCGGCTTCTTCGCCGTTTTTTTCGAGGCCGGCGGACGCTTTTCCGGCGGCGGCAGCTTGATCAGCTCCACTTGTGTCAGCTTCTGGCCGCCGATGTTCTTGAACGCGCCAAGCTGGGCCAAAATGGGCAGCAGGATCGCGGTGATGACCACTGCCGCCCCGATAGTCTTCGGCAGCAGGGTATTTTTTTGTCGCCGTCGTCGCATAGGAAGTCCTAAGTATGGGGCTGAATGCCGGGATTGTAGAAAACCCCGGCAGGAAATGTCCTTCGGACACAGAGCAAGTCGTTTTCCTAGTTCTCATCTTCGTCCGAAGGACGCTTCTTTGCCGGGGTTTTCCACAACCCCGGCCTGTGTTTGGCTTACGTCTGTGTTTGGCTTACGTCTGTGTCGCGAACGCAAATCGCTCGGCTCCGGCTTTGCCCGCGTTGTCCATGACACTGATCAAAGTTCCGTGCTTTGAGTCTTTGTCGGCGTTGATGACAACCAAAGTTCCTGCTGAGACGTTCAGCGCCTTCAAGTCGGCGGTTTCGTCGGCAAGCGCAATCGGCTTGGTGTTGAGATGAATGTCCCCGGCGGCACTGATGGTGATAGTGACGTTCTGGGCCGAGTGCTTCTGGCCGGTAGAGGCTTTCGGCAAGTTAACCGGCAGGCCGTTCTGGACGGCAAGCGCCAGGGACGCGACGATGAAGAACATCAGCAGGAACATCATCGTGTCAATCATCGGAATGATAATAATCTCCGCTTCTTCCGGCTGACGCCGGGCGCGTACTCGCATCATGCTAGGCCACCCTTCCCGTCAAAAAGTTCGTCAGCTCCGTGCCGTAGTATTCCATGTCTTCCACAAAGCGTTTCACGAGGTTCCCGAAGTAGTTGTAGAACACCAAGCCGATGACGGCAATGCCGATGCCGGTCGCCGTGGAAACTAATGCCTCGGACACGCCGCCCATGACGGCGGTGGGCGACGACAATCCTGAGCGCGAGATTTCTTTAAACGACGTAATCATGCCCGCAATTGTCCCCAGCAGGCCGAGCAGAGGGGAGATGGAAATGATTGTCCGCAGGCCGAGCAGATAGTTTTCTAAAGCCGGGATTTCGTTGGCCGCTTCCTGGGACATTGCCATGTCAATGGCCTCCGCCGGCTTGTCAGCGTTTTTGAGGCCCCGTGCAAAGATGCGCGAGTAGGGAGTTTTTGCGTCTTCCATAAGACGCGCCGCCGCTGCGCCGTGGTCGCCGGGCTTGTAAGATCCTTTAATTTCTTCCAGCAGCTCTTCGGGGTCAATGGCCGTAGCTTTGCGGAACGTGTAGGCGCGTTCCAAAATAATGCCGACTGCCAGAATAAAGCAGGCAATGAGCGGATACATCATAAATCCGCCTTGATGCAGGTAAGTTGCGAAAGCAGTCATAGTTTATTTCCTTGTCAGTGTCCCCCGTCCCCGATATTGGGGGCGGGGATTTGCTAAAAGCTCTGCGTCAGCTTGACGCCGTAGGCGCGGCCCTGGCCCCATTCTACGTCAGAGAACGGCCCGGCTTCTTTGATGACGTAGCCGTGATTCAGCAGATTATTGACGGTGAATGCAAGCTGCATGGAGCCAAGCGTCGTGCCGATGCCGAAGTTCAGGATCGTATGCACCGGGACGCGGATGTAGTTGATGGACACCGGGAACGGGTTCCCCGACGCATCCAAAACGGGATTGCCGTTGGCATCAAGCCGGTCAATCTCGCCGTAAG
>CAXTRL010000096.1:0-10999 GCA_964246575.1 uncultured Armatimonadales bacterium | reverse complement strand
GGATACAGCAGGTGGAACGGCACCGAAAGCAGGCGGGATTTGTACTTGCGGGCCAAATCTTCAATTTCGGGCAGCGTAGTGAGGGGAAAATCCAGGCCGATGTTGAAGATCAAGTCGCCGAAAACGCACGGGCAGCCAAGCTCCACGAATGCCTCTGCCATGCCGAAGCGGTCCAACGCGCTGACCATCAGCACGCGGCTGTTTTTAGGGAGATGCCCTGCGTCCGCCAGCTCGCGCACCACGCGCCGCTCCAGCGTGTTTTTGAGGCCGCTGCCGTCCACCACCGGCGTTTTGGTCGCCGTTTCCGCCAGCCGCAGGCCGTCGCCAATGGGAAACGTCTGGCCGCCGACCGACAGCGAAATGTCAATGCCGCCCAGACCCAGCGCATCTACTTGACCGTCCAGCTCTTGCAAGCGGTACCGCGCCCGGTCCATGTCGCCGTTCGTGCCTTCGCGCGTCAGCTTAACCGTCTGCCCCGCCAGGGTGATCTCGCGCGTGAAATCTCCCGCCGCTGACCCCAAACTGACGCTGACCACTTGTTTCATTCCCGCTATCATACCTGCCCCGGCCCGGAAATTCCAGTGGGCAGGAAAGAATGCCCCCCATTACTGGGGGCTGCGGGGACTTTGAGGCGACAAACGCGGCATCTTGACGCGGCCGAAACGGCGGCGGGAAAACAAGGTATCGTAAACCGTTTCCATTTTCCGGGCCGTATGGCTGATTGTGAACAAGCGCTCCACCCGCTTTTTGCCGGCTTGCCCCATCGCCCGCGCTTGGGCCGGATCGGCCAGCAGGCGGCTGATCGCCAGCGCCATCTCCTCCGCGCTGCCCATCGGCACCAAGTATCCGGTTTCACCGGGAACGACAATTTCCGGGAGCGCCCCGCCGTCGGTGGCGACTAGCGGTTTCCCCGCCGCCATGCCTTCAATGACGACCTGACCGAACGGCTCGCCCAAGATGCTGCCATGGACCACGATGTCAATTTGGGACATAAGAGCGGCAACATCGTCGCGGAAGCCAAGAAATCGGACTGTGTCCGTCACGCGAAGCTGCTCCGCCATTTCGTGCAGCGCTTTTTCGTATTCGAATTCGCCGAACAGCGGCGCTCCGATGATCCAAAACCGAGCGTCAGGATAGCGAGCGCGAAGGGCGGCGGCGGCCCGCAGAAAGACATGCTGCCCTTTCCACTCGGCAATCCGCCCGATAAGCGCAACCACCGGCGGGCGGCCCCAGGCCGCGTTATCTTCCGGCGCTCCGCCGCTGCCTTGCGCTTCGACATAGCCGTCATGGACGATTTCCATCGGGATGCCGCTGTAAACGACGGCGCCTGTTTTTGGGCGATTGGGCCAAAGCTGATTGAGCGTACTTTGCGAGTTAGTCACTACAACCTGCGGCAGCAGGCGCGAAAGCAGGCGGAACCCGGCGGCGACCGGACCCGGCAGGTACTCGCCGTTGATGTTGTCCCGGACATGCCACAAAACGGGAATCCGCGCCAGCCGCCCGGCCACGCCGCCGTAAATGTCAGACTTTAAAGAATTAGTATGGATCAAGTCTACCGAGTTCTGCCGCGCCCAGCGGGCCAGCTCCCGGCTGTACGCCAGCAGTTGTTTAGCCTGCGCGACGCGCAGCAGCGATCCGACGCCGAGGCTGTCTTTGCGCGTTTCCCGCAGCGCAGAGTCCAGCGGCAGGACCGTGGTCTCGATCCCCGCCGCCCGCAGCTTGGTCGCCAGCGGCCCATCTTCCGCCAGCAGCACCAATGGCCGATAGAGCGCCGGGTCCAGCGCCGTTATCAAGTTCAGCAGCGCGATTTCGCCGCCGCCCATTTTGGCGGTATGATCCAGATAAAGAATCGTTTTAGGGGAAGCCATAACACAGCATTATTGCACAATTCATGCCAAGCAGCCCCTAAAATTAGGGCAGAGGACGCGCTTTTCTTAAATCTCCTGCTGATGCGGGCGGATTTGCAGCAAAATCACATCGCTGCGCTTCGGCTGGACCAGGCAGAAATGCACGGCCGATGCGATGTCTTCCGCCATCAGCATTTTGCCTTCGGCAATCTCGGCAGGCTGCTCTTCCGGCGTCGAATTGGGGAAGTCCGCGCCGACTTTGCCCGGCTCCACCAGCGACACTTTGATGCCCATTTCGTTGACCTGCTTTCGCAGGGACTCGGAAAAGCCTTCAATCGCCGCTTTGGTTGCAACATAGATGTCCGCCCCGCCGTCGCGCAGCTTGGCACTCAGCGAACCGATGTTGACGATATGCCCGCTTTTGTTGACTTTCATCCGGTCAATCGCCTGCCGGGAGCAGCCCATGTAGCCTAGAATGTTGGCCTGCACCACATACTGCCATTCTTCGTATTCCGTGTCCACAATGCTTTGCGCGGCTTCGGCGGCGTTGTTGACGAGAATATCCACGCCGCCCAGCTTTGCGTCCGCTTCGGCAAAAATGCGCTGGATGTCTTCAGGCTTCGTCGTGTCGGCGACAATGCCGTACACTTTGCCTTCCGTCGGCATGTCGGCCAACGCTTCGTTTAGCTCGGTTTCGTGGCGGCCTAAAATCAGCACATGAGCGCCTTGAGACGCCAGCAGCTCGGCAGTCGCCCGGCCAATGCCGGTGGTCCCGCCGGTGACAACCACAGATTTGCCCTGAAGGCTTGTTGGGATAACTTCTTTTCGCATTGCGCGTTTACTTCCGTTTCTTTTGTTTTCCGAAAGTGGTATACCCGTCTGATTTTTGGGAAAAACGAAGCAAGCACATAGGAAGCAGGGCAAAGATGGACGACAAGATTGCCAATGACGAAGTTTTAGGCATTGACCCGTGGACGGCGGCAGTCCATGAAGAATTGGCGGCGCACCCGCCGGTCTTTTCGCAGGAGATGGACGGCGGCATGACGCTGACCGTGCAGCCGGGTACGGAGTCGCTCTGGCTGGTGGTGCGCGGACCGAGCGGCGGCGGCATCGCCTTCCGCATGGCTTATGCGCCCGGCGGGTTTACAGTAAAGGAAGTCCATGCCGAGGAGAGGGCCGTGCAGGTCACGCTGCAAGCGCCGGGCGGCACGTTTCAAGTCGCCGCCCAGCTTCTCGGCGGCGGCCTGCTGCACTGGACGACGACGCTGACCCCGAGCCATGACTTGACCCTGCCGTTCAGCCCGCACGACGTTTACCCGCTAGGCACAGACAACAATCCTATAAATGCACGCGGCACGGCCCATGCCGGACAGCCGGCGTCCGGGGCGGCGGCCCTGTTTTTCACGGTGGCGGAGCCGGCGTTCGGGTCGGCCCTGTACCTGCACAACTTTTCCGCGCTGGACCCGCTGTTTGAGACGCTCGGCACCCGGCCCCTGGGTTTGGTCGGCGGGCAGTGGCCGCAGCTTGGGTTTGCGCTGCCGGCGTCGGACACGCCGCTGCCTGCAAATCAAGCTGTGGTCGTTTCGGATGCATTTGTCTGTGTCAGCGCCGAAGTCCCTCAAAACGAGCAGGGCGCCGCGCGGCTGTATTTGGACAGCCTGGCGAAAATTTACCCTCACCTGCCCCAGCCGGATACCCAGTGGCGCGACTGGCCCGCACGCGCCGCCGACTCGCTGACGGATCTCGCGCAGGGCGCAGGCTGCCTGGTCACGCAAAACGGCCTCACCTATGCCCGGCCTTACTTAGATGCCGAAGAGCCGGACAGCATGGTCCAGCTTGCCTTGATCCTGCCGCTGACCGAGTACGCCGAATGGACCGGCCAGCCGGTGCCGCTGGCGGACAAGCTCCGGGCGGGCGTTTCGGCGTTCTATGACAAAGATTTGGGTGCGATGCGCCGCTACCTGCCGGAAGCGCCGGAAGAGAAAGACCGCTCGGAATCCGACTCTTGGTACTTGTACCATCCGCTGCTGAATTTAGGCCGACTGGCAAAGCGCGGCGACGCCGAAGCGCGGGCGCTGCTGTTCGGCTCGCTGGAATATGCCATTAAAGTCGCCCGCCACTTCGAGTACCGCTGGCCCGTCAAGTTCAATTTAGACACCCTGGAAGTGATGACGGACATTCGCAAGCCGGGTGAGCCGGGGCAGTCCGATGTCGGCGGCATCTACGCCGCCGTAATGCTTGAAGCGTGGGATTTGTCGGGCGAGGAGCGCTACTTAGACGAAGCCAAAGCCGCCATTCGCGCCCTCACGGGATACCGATTTGCCGTGGGCTACCAGTTCAACATCACGGCCATCGGCGCGGCGGCCTGCCTGCGCTTGTGGGAAGCGACTGGAGACGACTTCTTCCGGGATCAAAGCCTGCTGCTGCTGGCGGCGTTCTTCCAGCACACGGCCCTGTACGACTGCCATCTCGGGTCTGCCAAGTTCTTTCCGGCGTTTCTCGGCGTGCTGTGCCTGCATGATGCCGAATACACGGCAGTCTTTGAAGCGTTTGAGTCCTTCGCCGCGTTCCACCAAATGTTCAAGCACGCCGGCGACGCCTTGCCGGATTCGGCGAAGCTGCTCATCACCGAATACTGCCGCTGCCTGCTCAACCGTGCCTGGTACTACTACCCCGGCGAGATGCCGCCCGACGCTTTAGCAGCAGAAGTCCACAACGGGCGCTTGGACCAATCTTTGGCAATTCCGATGGAAGATTTATACCCTATCGGCGACCCCGCCGGGGCCGTCGGCCAGGAAATCTACGGCGCGGGCGCGGCCTTCGCGTTCGCCGTCCGCACGTTCCACTCCCTGCCGGACGCCCCCTTCCAAGCCGCCTGCGGTTATCCGATGACCGTCTTAAGCACCGCCGCAGGCTGCGCCGTCCTGCGCATCCACGGCGTTCCGTCTCACACCTGCCGCCTCAAGCTGATTTCTTCGGGCGACTCCCTGCCGACGGTCACTGTCCGCCTCAGCGGCCAAGAGCTGCCGGGTTCCGACACCCGTCCCGGCGAGCGCGAATACGCCGTTCCCGGCGGCAGCGACATTGAAATCCGCTGGTAACCAGCTTGGGCCTGAACCGTAGGGGCGCTGCTTGCTGCGCCCTCTTCTCCTAATTCTTTCTGTATCCTGCGCTCTCACCCGCTTGCTCTCTGCCCCTGGCTCGCTCCATAAACGGCGCGAATTGTCTTCTGCGATCTTCTGCAGCGGCCGCTTTCTTTGCCCTCTTAGTTTCTGCGACTGCAACGAACGCAATCGCGCCCCCCAATCCGGCGATTATGTCACCAGCCGCTCCATGAGACCACTACTGTTCAACATTCATAACCGCGAAGTGCCACACGGCGGCCCCAAAGATATGAAAGCTGAACCACACGACCAAAAACGGAAGGGCAGTTTTGCAGTACCGCACATATTGATTCTGTTTCATACCTTCTCCCGTTAGCGCAGTTTCTCAGATTGATTGCTTGTTGTATTGTACCGTGTCCTTCAGGACATGGTTCCTAACGCATGGCCCCACGGTACGCTCTTTCTGATTAACCCTGTCGCCGCGCGGGTAGATTGAAGCATCCATCCCCTTATCCGGCCCGTTTCCAGAAAGAGCAATTTTATGACACGTCTTTCCGCCCGTTACGTTCTGATTGGCGGCGGCCTGGCTTCCGCGACGGCGGCGGAAACGATCCGCAAATATGACCTCAAAGGGGAAATCGTTCTCGTCAGTTCCGAGCCTCACCCGCCGTATCACCGGCCCCCGCTGTCCAAAAAATATTTGCGTGGGGAAGCAAGCGCAAAAGACGTTCTGCTGGTTAAGCCGGAAGACTGGTACGCAGAGAACGCCGTCACGCTGGTGACGGGAACCAAAGCGACGGACGCGGACACGAAGACCAAGACAGTCACGCTGGACAACGGGGACACAATCAGCTACGAAAAGTTGCTGGTCGCGACGGGGGCATCGCCCAAAATGCTGGATGTTCCCGGTGCGGACGGTCCGAACGTGCAGACGCTGCGGACATGGGAAGACAGTGATGCATTGAACGGGCATTTGGGCCAGAAGATTGTTCTTGTCGGCGGAAGCTATCTCAGCGTGGAAGTCGCGGCGGACTTTCTCGCCAAAGGCGGACAAGCAACAATCATTGAGCCGACAGGGCATCTGTGGAGCGAGTTCGTGTCGCCAGAGTACGGGGCGTTCCTCCAAAAGAAGCTGGGAGCGGCGGGGGCTGAAGTCATCTTAGGTGAGGAAGTTTCGGAAATCATGCCGAGCGGCGTCCAAACCAAGTCGGGCCGCAGGGTTGACGGCGGCATTGTGCTGGTGGAAGCCGGGGTCAAGCCGAACTTAGAGTTCGCACAAGCGGCGGGGCTGGACGTGGACGAAGAAAACGGCGTTTTAGTTAACGAGTTCCTGCAAAGCAGCGTCCCGGACGTGTATGCCGCCGGCGATGCCGCCGGGTTTCAAGACCCCGTTTTAGGCGAGCAGCGGCGCGTGGAGCATTGGCAAAACGCGCTTTGGCACGGCGAGATTGCCGGGGCAAACATGGCCGGGCAGCGCGTCGCGTATGACCAGGTGCCGCGCTTTTCTTCCGATGTGCTGGACATCCATGTTGAGCTGTTCGGCGATCCGCTGGGCGGCCACGGCGGCTTGTTTCATGGGAACCCAGCCTCAAACCGTTTTGAGGAGCTGTATTTAGACGACAACAACCGGGTCGTCATGGTGATTTCGGTTAACCCGCCCCAAGAGCTGTACGACACACTGGAAAAGCTGCCGCGCGTCAAGCCTGATGTGGACGATCTCAAAGACGAAATCATGGATGCGGACTTTGATTTAGACTTGCTGCTGGCGCTGGACTGACTGGCGCTGGACTAAACAGAAACGCCCTAACACACTCCGGGTCCCACTGCGTTCTCGCACCTTCTTCTAAAATCTGTCTGGCCTGGGGCGGAGCCATGCCCTTGCGGTAAGGGCGATCCGTAGTCATCGCGGAGTACGCATCGGCCACCGCCATGATCCGGGCCGTTTGGGGGATGTCGCCGCCGCGCAGGCCGCGTGGATAGCCGCCGCCGTCCCAGCGCTCGTGGTGGTAGCGGATTGCGCCCAGTGCTTCTTCAAAGCCCGGCACTGCGCCAACGATGTTCGCGCCCATGTCCGGGTGCTGCCGAATGGCCTCAAACTCCGCCGAAGTCAGGCGGCCCGGCTTGCGGAGAACGTCGTCCGGCACGCCGATCTTCCCGACATCATGCAGCAGTGCGGCAACGGCGATTGCCTGCTGTGCGGCCATGTCCAGGCCAAGCGCCGACGCGATTTGCAGGCTGTAAACCATGACATCTTCCGAGTGGCGGCAAGTGTAGCGGTCTTTCACGTCCACGGCGTTGACTAATGCGCTCAGCATCAGAAAGCCGGAGCGGGAATGAGCGAACTGCGCCCGGAAACTTTCCACCAGCGCCGCTTTCGTGCTTTCCCCGGACTTCGCCGCCCGCAGGCGCTGATCCGCCAAATCCACCAGCTCCAGCCGGCTGGCGGCTTCTTCCATGAACACAGCCATACCGAGGGAAGCCCCAATAGGGACCACGGCGTCGCAGCCGGGTGGCGTGTAGCCAAGCTCCGACAGCGCCCCGCGCAGGCGGTCCGCCAGGCTTTCCACATTTTCCGTTTCCGGGACAATCGCCAGCAGAGCAAACTCATCACCGCCGAACCGGGCCAGCGTGTCATAAGAGCGGCAGCTTGCCCGCAGCGCCGAGGCGATTTGGCGCAGAATCTCGTCGCCGACGGAATGCCCGTAAACGTCGTTGAAGAACTTGAAATTGTCCACGTCCATCATCGCCAGGACCAGCCGCTCGCCGGAACGCTGGGCGCGGTCGGCTTCGGCTTCCAGGCGCCTTTGAAAGCCGCGATGGTTCCACAGCCCGGTCAGCGAGTCCAGATCGGCGCGTTCCAGCGCTTCGGCCAGCAGCGTTTCGCGCTGCACTTCCAGCACTTTGCGTTCGGCGATTTCCGCTTCCAGCGCGGCATTCGCACCGGCCAGCTTGGAATTGGCGTCCGCCAGCGCGGCGGTGCGCTCCTGCACCCGCTTTTCCAGTTCCAGGCTCATCTGCTCGCTGCGCTGCTGCTCGGCTTTGCGGGCGGTGACGTCGCGCTGAATGGAAACCCAGTGCGTGTACCAGCCGTTCTCGTTGGCAATCGGGACAATGTTCAGCTCCGACCAGAACTGGGTGCCGTCTTTGCGGTAATTCAGCACTTCCATCTGCACCGGCTGCCACTTCTCCAGCTTGGCCCGGATTCGGGCATTGACGGCAAGGTCGGTGTCCGGTCCCTGCAAAATGCGCGGCGTCTTGCCCAGCACTTCTTCCGGCGTGTAGCCCGTCATCTGCGTAAACGCGGGATTCACATAAACAATGGCGGGGCCGGGCCGGTCAAACGGCTCGGCGCGGGAAATCAAAACAACATCATTGGCTTTTTCCACAGCGGCTTCCAGCAGCCGCAGCCGCTCCTGCGCTTTTTCGCTGTCACAAAGGAGGCGCTCCTGCTCGGTGATCCGGCGGCGCAGCTCAAGCTGGGCCATGACCTGGCGGCTGAGGATCATCAGCGCTTCCTGCTGCTCGCCTGTCAGGGTGCGCGGCTTGGTGTCCAGGGCGCACAGGGTTCCCAGCACTTCCCCGCCCGGCGTAAGGAGCGGCGCACCGGCATAAAAGCGCACCTGCGGCCCGTCCGTCACCAGCGGATTGGCGGCAAACCGCTCGTCTGAAGCCGCGTCGGGAACCAAAAGCAAGGTTTCCTGCCCCAGTGCATGGGCGCAGAACGAGATGTCGCGCGGGGTTTGATCCAGGCCCGTGCCTTGATGTGCCTTGAACCACTGCCGGTCTTCGTCTACCAAGCTGATCAGCGCAAAAGGCACTTCGCAAATCGCCGAAACAAGCCGCGCGACATCGTCAAACTCTTTTTCCTGCAGCGTGTCCAGAATGCTGTACGAGCGCCGCGCCGCCAGGCGGCTTGCTTCATCCGCTTGGGTCCGGCAGGCACGAGGGGAATTGTCCATGAACGTCTTTCTAACATGGGCGTTTTTTGGAGCAGCGCACCCAAAAAACCATTGCTTTTCATTATGGCAACGACGCTTCTTCTCTTTACCATGTTTTGCTGGTAACCATTAATTGTTCTTACTACACAGCTATAGGCTAAGACGAAAAGAGCGCCTCTCAACGAGGCGCTCTTAACAGCAAAGCACAACCATACAGCGCAAGTTATCCCTTTTTCGCTTCCAGCTCTTCCCAGCGGGCGTACAGCGCGGAAACCTGGTCACGGGCCGCCGGCAGGGCGTTCCAAACTTCTCCTAAACGCACGGCATCCGACGCGACAGCCGGGTCTACAAGCTGACGCTCTAGCGCAATTACGGCTTCTTCGGCGGCTTCAATTTTGGCTTCCATTTGGCCCAGCTCGCGCCGCTCGGACGTAGACAACCGGCTCGGTGCTGGCGCGGCGGCCTTCGAACGCATGGCGGCAGGCGGGGCAGCGGGAGGCGGCGGCTTTTGCGCGGCTTCCCACTGGGCCAGCCCGGTAAAGTGCGCCGTGCCGCCCTGCCCGTCCAGGGCCAGCAGGTCGGTGGAAATCCGGTCCAAAAGATAACGGTCGTGGGTGACCAGCACCAGCGCCCCCGGGAACGACAAGAGGCTGTCTTCCAGAACTTCCAGCGTCGGAATATCCAGGTCGTTTGTCGGCTCGTCCAAAATCAGCACGTCGGCAGGCTGAAGCATGAGATTGGCAATCAGGATGCGGGCCTGCTCGCCGCCGGACAGGAACCGAATCGGCGTATGAAGCTGATCGGTCTTAAACAAAAACCGTTTGGCCCAGCCGGAAACGTGCATCGGGTTCCCCCGGTAGGTCACCGTGTCGCTGTTCGGGCTGAGGGCGTCGCGCAGGGACAGCGTCTTATCAAGCTGCTGCCGGGCCTGGTCAAACAGCACCACACGCAGGCCGTCGGCTCGCTTGATCGTGCCGCTGTCCGGCGCAACTTCGCCCGTGAGCAGCTTGATCAAAGTCGTCTTGCCGCTGCCGTTCGGTCCGATGAGGCCAAGCCGTGTCCCCGGTGCAAGCGTCAGGTCTAAATCCGAGAACAGCGTCCGCCCGCCGAGCGTCTTACCCAATTGTTTGGCGACAACAAGGTCCCGCGTCTGCCGGCCTGACGCCGTGAAGTCAACGCCTGCGGTCTTGCCCTGAGAATTGCGGAACTTCAGCTCGGCAAGCTCTTCAATCATCTGCCCGGCCTGCTGAATGCGCCCCTGCGCTTTGGTAGACCGCGCCTGCGCCCCGCGCTGAAGCCACTCGATTTCCCGTTTCACCTGGGTTTGCAGCGCATCTTCCCGGTGCGCCTGGGCCGCGAGATAATCTTCGCGCTGGACTAAAAAGTCGCTGTACGTGCCGTTGACGCTGATGTACCCTTCGGCATACGCCGGATGCAGCTCGACCACCCGATTCGTGACGTTCTCCAAAAACACCCGGTCATGGCTAATCAGCACAAACGCAAACTGTGCTTCTTTGAGCAGACCTTCCAGCCACAACACGCCTTCCAAGTCCAAATGGTTTGTCGGCTCGTCTATAAAGAGAAGCTCGGCGTCCTGCACTAAAGCGCGGGCCAGCGACAGCCGCTTTTTCCAGCCGCCCGAAAGCGTGTCCACGGCTTGGTCCCGCCGCTCAAACCCGACTTTGCCAAGTGCGACTTCTATCCGCACGTCCCGCTCAATGTCATCCAAATGCTCGGCGTTCAGCGCGTCCGTCAGCACATTTTCCACTGTCGCGCCCGGTGCGAACACATCTTCCTGCGCGATATAGCCCGTCCGCAGGCCGCGCCGCGCCGACACCGTGCCGCTGTCCGGCTTTTCCAGCCCGGCAAAGATCCGCAGCAGGGTAGACTTCCCTGCCCCATTCGGCCCAATCAGCCCCATCTTCTCGTTGTCGCTGACACCAAGCGAGATGTCCTTGAAGAGAGGCCGGGCGCCGTAAGATTTCGTCAGCGCCGCGCAGCTTAGTAGAACAGCCATAAAGAGTCACTTTTCAACAATCACAAGACGCAAAGAAAAGCGACCTGCGCCGATACTGGCAAGGTCGCATGAACAGTCATCTTAAGATGCACC
>CAXTRL010000095.1:0-11027 GCA_964246575.1 uncultured Armatimonadales bacterium | reverse complement strand
CGCGGAACTGGTTTCGGGTGCGTCCTATCCGGTGATCGTCTGCGGCGACTTCAACGAGCGCTCGGACGCTCCGGCGGTTCGCCTGCTGCTGGAACAAACGGGGTTAGTGGATGCCGACGCCTCACGGGACCGATGGACTTACCCGGTGAATGCGCTGGAAGCCCGCATTGATTACGTTTTCCATTCGCCCTCGCTGGTTTTCCGGGAACTCTCCGTGATTGAAACGCAGGCGTCCGATCATCTGCCGGTGGTGGGGGAGTTTAAGAAAATTTAACCCGGCACTGGAAGTGCCGGTCTACTATCGCGTGAAAGTCCCTGCGGGACTGCGTACTAGAATACGATTACGCTCACCTATTCTTCAGTCGCGGAGCGACTTTCATTCAGCAATAGACCGGCACTTCCAGTGCCGGGTTCTTGCTTGCTTCCCTCTTCCTTGACCGGCGACATTCCCGGATGGTACACCGCGCTGAAATAAAGATGTGCGCCTTTGTTCGCCAGCAGAGACCCTGCCAGCGTCATCACTCCCAGCAGCAACAGCTCGCGGGCGAAACCTGCTAAAGATACGCCGATATTCGCGGCGGCAGGCGGCGGCACACTCGGTGTTTGCAGCGGCTCCAGGCCCGGCACGGGCGCATGGAAAAGGTGCAGCGCCGTGACAAACACGAACAAGAGAATGCCGACGCCCAGCAGGAACACCAGTAAGGCAACTAGGCGGCAGGACAAATCGGCAGAAGAATGAGCAGGGCGCGAACTTGGGACGGGCATTGGAGCGGTTCCTGTTAAAGCCTTGTTGAAATCTTGCGGCGCGACTTTATCATGGCACACGAAGTATGCCATCGTCAAGCCTGTTTAACAGACGCCAATTTGCTCCCAGATGTTCCCGCTTAATGTTCCCGCTTATTCCCAGCCGAGCTTGATTAAGACAAACGCCAGCAGCGCGGTTAGCGCCCCGCCGACCAAGATGTTCCGCAGCAAATTGTCATTATTGTTCATAAGTTTATCCTTCGTGCCAGATATTCCCGGCGCACCGTCCAAAGCAATCCAAAAAACGCCGGCCACCAAATAAGATCGTTGAAGACGTTCACCCACAGTGACGACCACGGCAAATGGCCTAAAGCATGATGCAGCGCCCATCCCGCCGGTCCCAGTATTTTACCGCAAAGTCCCAGCAGCGCAAACGGCCAAAAGCGCGGCGGGTCCAGCGCGACGCAGGCATAGCCGAGCGCATAAACGCCGACAAACATGCCGATACACGCCGCCAAAATCAGCGGCAGCGGCCCGGCAGCCGCCTGCTGCGCGGCAGTCATGCCCATCCACCCCAGCATCAGCAACGGCTTCAGCCCCACCACCGTTCCCCAAACGACATTATAAACTGTCGCCGCCCAAAACCAGGCTTTGTAAACGCGCCAGGGGTTTTGAATGTGCGAAAGCGGCAAAGTTTGCGCCATAAACGAGACCTCTTAGAGATAACAAGCCACGGAAGCAGGAGCCTCGGAAGTCATTCCGTGGCTCCTGCGCGTGGCTTATCATTCGCTGCCACTGCGGCTGCTGCCGCTGCGTTACCGCTCGATGCCTAGCTCTTTCCAAATCTTGTCCACTTTGGCTTTGACATCGGCGGGCATGGTGAGGACGTCGGGCCATTCGCGGGTGAAGCCTTCGTCGGGCCACTTGCGGGTGGCATCTACGCCCATTTTGGAGCCGAAGGCCATCAGCGGGGATGCGTGGTCCAGCACGTCAATCGGGCCTTTGACAAACGTGATGTCGCGCTCCGGGTCGACGTTGGCGAACGCCCGCCAGACGGCTTCGGCGTGGTTCTGCACGTCCACGTCTTCGTCAAAGACCACAATGCACTTGGTAAACATCATCTGGCCTAAACCCCACAGCGCGTGCATGACTTTGAACGCATGGCCGGGGTAGCGCTTCTTGATTCGCACCAGGGCCAGATTATGAAACGCGCCTTCGGCGGGCAGCGAATAATCTATCATTTCGGGGACAAACAGCTTGGCAAGGGGCAAAAAGAGGCGCTCGGTTGCCATGCCGAGATATTTGTCTTCCATCGGCGGCGGGCCGACAATCGTGCAGGGATAAACGGCGTTCCGGCGGTGGGTGATCGCCGTCACTTTCAGAATAGGATAATCGTCGGCCAGGCTGTAATAGCCCGTGTGGTCGCCGAACGGCCCTTCCCGGCGGCGGATGCCGGCGGGGACGATGCCTTCAATCACGATCTCGGCATTGGCAGGCACTTCCATGTCAATCGTTTTGCATTTGACGAGTTCCACGGGCTGCTTTCGCAGAAAGCCCGCAAAGACCATTTCGTCAATCTCATCGGGCAGGGGAGCCGTGGCGGCGTAAATCTGCGCCGGGTCGCCGCCCAGCACAATGGCGACGGGAATGTCCCGGCCTTTGGCCTCAAAGTTTGCGTAGTGGCGCGAACCGACTTTGTGCCGCTGCCAGTGGACGCCGGTCTCGTGCGGCCCCTGCTTTTGAATGCGGTACATGCCGACATTGCGCTTGCCGGTGCCTTCGTCTTTGGTGTAAACCGTCGGCAGCGTGATATACGGCCCGCCGTCATCGGGCCAGCAGGTCAGGATCGGCAGCATGTCTAAATTGGCGTCATCACCCAGATGCACCACTTCCTGGCACGGTGCAAACGACGACGAGACCATCTTGGGTGCAATCTTGCCTAAAGCGGCTAGTTGGGGCAAAAGCTGGAGCTTGCCCAAGAAGCTTGTCGGCACATCCGACGGCAGATGGGTCAGCGCCGAGATTTGATCAGCGATTTCTTCCATGTCGTCCACGCCCAGCGCCCAGGACATGCGCTTGCGAGACCCCATCAAGTTGATCGCCAGCGGGAACTTGGAGCCGACCACGTTCTCAAACAGCAGCGCCGGCCCGCCGCCCGGCATCTTCATCACCCGGTCCGCGATTTCCGTAATTTCCAGCTTCGGGCTGACCGGCGTGGTAATCCGCCGCAGTTCGCCCGCGCGGTCCAGCCGCTGAATAAACTCGCCTAATCCTGCATACGCCATTGCTGAGGACCCATTCTAAGATGCAGCACTATTCCGTGCAGTTTTTCACAATGTCTGTGTTGAGTATACCCCTCATCAGCCTCATTGCGTCGTCTGCTGAAACCCAAGCTGCCGATGCGGCTCCGGTTCGGCCCCTTCTTCCAGCCAGGCAATTACTTCTTCGTCCTCTTTATCAGGGTTAACCCAAACAATTCTACGGACTTCCCCAATACTTTCAGCCGCAGCCGTAAAGTGGAACCGAACTCTGTCGTCCAAAGAAACAATTATGCCGTCAGCAGCCAGTGACGCTTCTAAAAGATGACAGTCCTTCAGCATGATGGTATAAACGGCCTCAGAAAGTATTTCCATGCCAACTTTTTTGCCGATCAACCGCTGAAGTCTTACGCTTAGAACGCTTTCGGGTATCTCGTCCTCCCGCTTGATCGTCACTCCTTTGCGCGAGTACATCTGCTGAAGCCATTCTTTCGCGTATTGCGACCGATGCCTTCTCCATTCCTCCCATGTCTGAGGATGAAAAAAGATGCCATATTGGTTATCTCGCACCGTTCGCAAACAGCGTCGGCATCTGCCGTGCGGTGTATCCTCCGCTACGATGCCACTGCCTGTCATTCCACCGACGCTTGCGTCTATCACCAGCCATTTTCGGATGCTTTGAGCCATGTTATCTTTTTAGAAGATGCCTTTCCGCCGCATCCAGAAAACGGTCCTGAGCATCCAGTGACACATCCCCAAAATCTTCCGGCCAGTCGCCAAATGCACCGCCTTCATCTAAATCCGCGCTTCGTATTGTCGTCGCGCCGTCGTCGCCCCGCGTGAACCAATGCAATTTAACCAACTCCGGCGGCAGTTTGCCCTCAGCAACAAGCGTTTGGATGCCAAGTAGCAGCAGCGAGCTATGCGTCTCAGCGACTACTCGAACGCCGCGCATCGCCGCGTCTGCCAATACTTGCGCCATTGCCGCCTGAGCGCGTGGATGCAAATGGATTTCCGGCTGCTCCAGATAAACAAGTTGGCCGGGTTTCGCCGCAAGCAGGGCAACTACGACAGGTAGGGTTTGAGAGACACCGATGCCGACATCGGCAATGCTGACCATATCTTCCGTATTGCCGCGTAATGTGCGCCCTACACTCAGTTCTACTTGAGCATCATTTACTGGTTTTGCGATTACATTATTTGTTAACCCTAGATCAAAGAGATATGTCCGAAGGCTGTCAATTTCTTCTTGCTTCTCTTTTTGCCACGCGATTAGAATACTTGCGACATAATTATTGAATGTGCCTGGGAAACTTGAACTCACTGCGGCAACGAAATAAGTCCTTAATGGATTGCCTCTAAGACCCGGTAGATAGATAGTTTCTTGTAGATGTTTTTTTATTTCCGAAGTAAATACAAGATCGGTTAATGAAGGTTGCGAAGAACCAAACATCCTTGAAATTTCTACTATGTTGGATAGAAGAGAGAAGGGATAAGTAGCTCTCTCGCTACCATCTTCTATCTTCAATCCGAACTCCAAAAAGCAACGATTTCGCACAACGCCTAGTCGAACATTCGCATCAAATGGATCGCTACTTGTTTGGAGCAACTCGTTCCGGGCTTTGTCTATTAGATACATTGATCCGATACTGAATGCGTGAATTGGGTCTTTAACAAAAGCGGTTGTCACCATTCTGTCAGATGGAACGCCTATTCCTAACAGAAAACCAGTCCCAACGGGGATTGAAGTAACTGACGAAAGCAACTGCTCTGCTGACGTAAATTTAACAATAGGCCCATCAAGTAGCAATGCTCCTGGATCATAACTAGCCTCCAATGTTTGCTTCAGCAACAACAATGGCTGCATGATGCTGGATTTGCCGGAGCTGTTTGCGCCTGCTAAAATAGTCAAAGGGCGAATTTCGATGCTCTGCTCCTGAGCGATGGATTTGTAGCCGCCGACGGTGATTTTCGTGATGCCCTGCGGCGTTTCTTGCGGCTTCGCGCCGTTCTGGCTGTTCTGTTCGGGCATTGGGGTTACGTCCTTCGTGACGAATGACACGCGGCGATGCGCCGCTTGGCTGTCACTTATTATAGCATTTCTGGACTGATGCTTGTTTGCAGTAAATCTGCCGCGTTTCTTGAGCGCGGTGTCAGGTCCATCCGCAGGTGCATTGGCGGGCGCAGGGTCATGGTGGCCCAGGGGCGTATGTCGGGCCGGCCCTGGGTCGTCAGCCGGAAGCGGCGGGCGGTTGCGGCTAGGATCAGAGAAGACTCCAGCAGGGCAAAGCCCATGCCGATGCACACGCGCGGCCCGCCGCCAAACGGGAAGTAGGCGCACCGGGGCAGGGCCGCCGTTTCGTCGCCAAGCCAGCGCTCGGGCTGGAACTCGCTGGGATTAGGGAAGAAGCGGGCGAGGCGCTGCACCGGCCACGGACTGGTGACCACAAGCGCTCCCGCCGGAACGGCCAAGCCGCCGATCTCGCACCGCTGAACTGACTGGCGGCCGGTCATCCACAGGGGCGGGTACAGCCGCAGCGTTTCTTTAATGACCGCCTGGGTGTAAGGCAGTCGCGGAAGGTCTTCGGGTGTGGGGGCATGGCTGCCCAACGCCGCCGACAGCTCGGCGGCGAGTTTGGCGTCGGCTTCCGGGTGCGCGGCCAGCAGCAGGAATGCCCAGGTAAGCGTCAGCGAGGAGCTGTCATGGCCTGCCGCGAGGAACGTCTTGACTTGCTCCCGCAGGCCGTGTCTTCCGACCGTGCCGCCCGGCTCCCTGTGCAAATACGCCAGCAGCGTTTGAGCGCCATTCGCTGTCTGCACTGACGCCAGCCCCTCGGCAATCAGGCGGTCTACCAGAGCGTTCAAGCGGCGCACGGCCCGCGCTTCTCGGAGCGACGGCGGCAGCGGCAGGAGGCCGAAAGCGCGGGCGTTGAAGCAGGCCATCAGCGTTGCCATGATCGCGCTGACTTCGTCGGTCACCGGGGCCATGTCCGCGCCCAGCAGGGTTTGCCCAATCACTTCCAGCGTCAGCCGGGTCATGTCTCGCAGCACGTCGCGCGGCTGTTCTTTTGGCTGTTCTGCCTGCCAGCCGTCGAGCATCCGCTCCGCCAAAGCCCCCACCGTGCGGCCATAACTGGGAAGCAGTCCGGGGTGAAACGCCGGCTGGCAGACCCGGCGCTGGGTGCGCCAGGAGTCGCCGTCGCTGGTGACCAGCCCGCGCCCCAGCAGGCGGCGGACATCCGGGCTGCGGAGCCAGAACGGCTTCCGGAACTGGCGGTAGTCCGTCACCAGCACCCGCTCAATGTCGTCGGGGTTCAGCAGCAGGAACGCTTTTGTCCAGAGCATCCGCAGCGGGACGACGTCGCGGCCGGTTTCGGTGCAGCTTGCCAGAAACGCCAGCGGGTCGCGTCGAAACGCCGGCAGATGCCCCAGCAGCGGATGGCTGGGGAGCGAAGAAGTGTGGAAATGGCCTGGCGTCCCTGCGGAAGCGGCAGCCGTCGTATTGTCCATAGTGTTCTTGATAGTATTCTTGGTCGTTCTTTGTTTGGTATACTGTACCCGGAATGTACAATTGATGACAAAAATTACTGACAATCGGCCCCTGGTGCGCGTGACGCAGATCGGCGAATACATCCGCCACGGTTCCTGTGAGCGGCGCTTCAAGCTGGACAGCGACGAGCGGCGGCTGACGCGCTCCCTGCCGTTCTTTTACTCTCTGTCCGGCACGATGGACCCGGTCCTGGCCGAAGCCGGGCGTTGGCGCGAGCAGGAATGGGAAGCCCATCTGCGAACGGCAGGCTTGCGGGACCTTTGCCGGTATGGGGAGCGGCCGGAAGATAAATCAACGCCGTGGGAAATGCTGGCCGAATGTGCGGCACTCCTGACGCCGGGAAACGACGGCTATGGGCGGGAAATTGACGTTTCGGGGGAGATCGGCGCGTTTCGCGTCGCAGGCCGCATTGATTTCGCGCTTTTTCGCTGGGAAAGCGGCCGCCCGCGCCTGCGGCTGGTGGAATGCAAGGCCAGCCGTAAGGACCGAACGTACCAGCGCGTCCAGCTTGTGTTGTACCGAATTCTCGTCGGCCAACTGCTTCGGGAACAGCCGCTTGTAGTAGGCGGCTGTCGGCTCCAGCCTGAAGACATTGAATGCGTCGTTGCCCGCCTGGACGAAAGCACGAGCCGCGCTCAGGATATTTTGGCATTGCCGCCGCTGGATTTGGACATGGAAGAAGCCGATGTCCGGCTGCTGCTCGCGCCGGGCGGCACGTTGGACAGCATTCGTGCCAAAGACGTGACCGAAACAAGCTATCAGCTTGACGCCAAGTGCGACGATTGCTCCCTCAGCTTATATTGCCTGCCGGAAGCCGCCCGGCGGCGTGAAATCCCGCTTTTGGGGGTGGACCCGTCCACGGTGCGGGCGCTGGGTGCGGCAGGGGTTCACGACTTAGATGCCCTGGCCGCGCTGCCGCTCGATGGTCCGGCGGCGGCATTGGTTCGCGCTCATCCTGATTTTGGCGAGAGCTTGGAAGGGCTTGTTGCCAAAGCGCGGTCCCGGCGCAGCACTCTGCCTGGACAGCCTGCCGACGACGCCGCTGAGGGCGATCCGAACTCGGGAGCGCCGGAACACAATGATGTTGTTCCCCTGCCGCACACCGGCGCAGGGCAATTGCCGCCGCATCAGACCGGGGCGAGCCGCCTCGTTCGCGTCTATCTGTCCGTGTCGTATGACTACTCCGAAAACCGCATCGGCGCAGTATCCGCCCATGTGACCCGCAGCAGCAAGCCGCTTTCCACGCTGTTTGTTCAAGAAGAGGGCCGCTGGCGGCCTGACCCAATTGTCAGGGAGCAGTGGGCGACCGGAACCGACGCAGACGGCAGGCGCACATTTGCCGAGCAGCCACTAGACGCGATTGAATGCGCCGGGGTGCTGCCGAAGCCCTGGTCGGGCGATTACGACGAAGACACTCGGCGCGAAGCGGACCTGCTGGGCCGCTTCTTTACGCACTTAGTCCAGGCCGCGCGTGATCTTTGCCCGGAAGGGCAGGCTCCGATCCATTTCTACGTCTGGTCCCGCAGCGAGATCACCCGTTTAGTTGAAGCTTGTGCGCGGGCGGATACCAACTTGCTGGGAAGCCTGCGAGAGCTTTTGGGCTGCCGCGAGGGCTTGGAGCAGTTGATTTTCTCTTGCTTGTCCGACGAAATCAACACGCGCTACGCTTTGGGCTGGACCAGCCGGGGCCTGGCGGCGGCGACTTCGCTGCGCTGGTTCGGGCGGCGGTTCCACTGGACGCGCCGGGTGGGGGGAGGAGACCTGGCGCTGGACCGGCTCTTTGCAGAAGGCATTTTTGACTTCAAGACAACGCTGGCCTGCGATGACGCCGGGCGCTGGCTGCCGCTGGATGCCGTAGGGGCGAAGCGGCACCCATTTGAGATCCGGGCGTCGTTCGGCGACGCGCTGCCCGCGCCCTACTGGCGTGCCCAGTGGGGCACTCTGCCGGACGCGGACGCGCCGGGCCTGCCGGATAAGCTCCGGGCCGCTATCCGCGCCTACGGGAAAGCGACGCATCCGGGCTGCCTTAAAGCGTACCTGAAGGCCCGCGCCCAAGCCCTGCGCTGGATGGAAGAAGGCGTCAAGTTCAAGAATGCCGAGATCGCGAAGCCGCTGGTTGACCTCAAAAATCTGCCCGACTTCACGCTGGGCGTCGAGACCGCCGCCCAGGCCGCGCTTGACTTTTTGTGGCTGGAACAGCGTGTCGCCGTAAACGATTGGATGAGCGCCCATCTGGTCCCGCCCGCCGGTCGTGTTCCGCTTGGGCGCACCTTGCCCGTGCAGGGTGTCCACGCCCAGGCCGACAATCAACTTGTGGCGACAATAGATTTGACCGGCTATCCGCTGGACGCCGCCGCTTTGCAATCTCGGTGCAGCTTGGGCGAAGGCAGCTTTGTCCGCCTCAGCCCCTGCGCGGACGACCCGAACCGTGGCCAGACCGTGGCCCAGTTTTTGCGCGGCGGAAGCACCTGCCGGGTGGAAAGTCTGGACTGGGACAGCGGGCGTGTGGAGCTGTCTGTCCTACCGTACCGTAACAAAGATGACCGCTATATGCTGCCCAGCGTTTCCTGGCCGGTCGGCGGAGCAAGTTACGTGCGGGCGACGCTGGACGAGAGCTTGTCGGACTTTGTCGCGGGCAAAGTGGACGAGCGCCTTGCCGGCGGCCTCGGGGCGCATGTCTACCAGTGGTTTGACCCGCAGCGCCCTGCCGTGCCGCCCCAAAGTCCGCTTTCCGCAAAGACGCTGGCCGCTTACCGTGCTTTGCTGGATGGGATGGACTTGGGGCAGGGGCCGCTTGCGCCGAGCCAGGCTGCCGCCGCCGTGGACGGCCTCAATGCCCGCGTGCAGCTTCTGCAAGGGCCGCCCGGCACCGGCAAAACGCAGACTACGGCGGCGGCTGTCCTGCTGCGGATCCTCGCCCGGCGGCGCGGCGGGGACATTCTGACTCCGGGCGACGTCGTTTTGGTCGCGGCGGGGACTCACATGGCGGTAGACACGCTTCTGAAGCGCATCGCTTCCCTGCTGCCCTGCTTCACACAGGCCGCCGCCATCGGCGGCTTCCAGATGCCCGCCGTCACTCTTGCCAAAGCACAGTCTTCTGGCGGCGAACCGACCGGCGACGGCATTGAGGACTTCGAGACTTCCCGCTGCGGAGGCTTCATCGCCGAGCGCCGCTCCGACGGCGTTCTGGTGATCGGCGGGACGCCCAGCGCCCTGCTCAAGATGTCCCGCGAACTGGGAAAGCAGCCGCCGTGGAGCGACAGTCCGCAGAAGTTCCAAGTGTCGGCGCTGGTCGTGGACGAAGCGAGCATGATGGTCCTGCCGCCGTTTCTCGCGCTGGCGTCGCTGGTGGGCGAAGATGGCGACATTCTGCTGGCGGGGGATCACCGCCAGCTTGCCCCAATTGTGTCCCACGACTGGGAGCGCGAAGACCGCCCCCCCGCCTGTCGGTTCCGGCCTTATGCGTCGGCCTACGACGCCGTTCGAAGCCTCAAAGAAGAACATTCTATGCCTGACGCCGCAATCCGGCTGTCCGCGCTGACTTTCACGTTTCGCCTGCCGCCGGAAATCCGCCGCTTGATTGCTCGGCTGTACCGCTTGGACGGCCTGACGCTGGAAGGATTGCCGGCGGCGGCAGCGAGTACAAGCGCAGCTTCTGGAATCGAGACCCTTTGGCAGCGCTTGTGGTGGCCTCCGACCGGCCTCTTTTTGGTCACCCACAACGAAAGCACGTCCAAGCAGTCCAACCCCGTGGAAGCAGAGATCATCGCGCAAATACTCGCGGCTGCCGGCCCGATCCTGCCTGGCAGCGTCGGCGTGGTTGTCCCGCACCGCGCCCAGCGTGCGCTTCTGAAAACAACGCTGGCAGACAATCCTGCCGTGAGCGTCATTGATACCGTGGAGCGCCTGCAAGGCGGGGAGCGGCCCACGATTATCGTGTCCGCCACGGCTAGCGACCCCGCCGCGATCAACGCCCGCGCCGAATTTATTCTGGGCTTGAACCGAGCGAATGTCGCATTTTCCCGCGCCCAGCAGCGCTTGATTGTGGTCTGCTCCGAGCGCCTGCTGGCCCATCTGCCGCCGTCAGCGGAGCATTACGCCGAAGCCATGCTGTGGAAGTCCCTGCGGACCGCCTGCTCCAATTTCGTGGGAGACGCCGACATCAACGGCTTCCAAGTGCGCGTCTGGACAGCGCCCCCGCCGTGAAGTCCCCGCCGTGAAGTCCCCGCCGTAAACGGCAGGTCTGGGGGCGAGACGCCAACCGCACGGTGCGCGGAAGAACAAGAAAGCGATATATGCTCATGGCATTTCCGGTCGCAGACCGGTTGGCCGCAGGCCCGCAGACCTGCCGTTTACGGCGGGGGCTACTAAGACCGTTTCGCAGGACCGCCCCGCAGCCTCAGCAGGTCATCCGCCGTTTTTGGCTTGTCCCGCTCCGGTGAGTCCGGCGGCAAAAAGCCGCGCCGGTTACCGTC
>CAXTRL010000094.1:0-11155 GCA_964246575.1 uncultured Armatimonadales bacterium | reverse complement strand
GCGGTCACGCAGGAGCTGGCCCGGCGGTTCAAAGTGGTTCCCATCGAGCGCAGCGCCAAAAAGCTGACGCTGGCGATGAAGAACCCGCTGGACATCTTTGCGATTGACGAGATTCGCTTGATCACCGGCAAAGAAGTCGATCCGGTGATTTCCACCGAAGAAGACATCATCAACGCCATTTCGGCCAACTATCGCACCGAGATCAATGTCACCGAGGCCGTCGCAGGCGTCATGCGCGATTTGGACGAAGCCACGCTGACGATTACGGCGGACAACGAGGGCGGCGACGACAACATCTCGATTGACCAGCTGAAAGAGCTGTCCGGCGAAGCGCCCGTCGTGCGTTTGTCCAACATGATTATCTCGCGCGGCATCACGGACAAAGCGTCGGACATTCATATTGAGCCGGGCAAAGACGGCCTGCGAATCCGCTACCGCGTGGACGGCATTCTGGCCGACGGCATGACGCTTCCCAAAAAAGCCCAGGCGGCGGTCACGTCCCGCATTAAAATCATGGCCGATATGGATATTTCCGAGAAACGCGCCCCGCAGGACGGGCGCATTTCGGCGACTATTGAAGGCAAGCCGTATGACTTCCGCGTGTCTACCCTGCCGGCGGTCTACGGCGAAAAGATCGTCATGCGCGTGCTAGATAAATCTAACATCTCAGTCGGCCTGCACAAGCTCGGCCTGCTGCCGTATACGTTTGAGATGTTCGAGTCCATGATCCAGCGCACTTACGGCATTATTTTGGTCACAGGACCGACGGGTTCCGGCAAGTCTACGACTTTGTATTCGGTGCTTGCCAAGCTGAACTCCGGCGAAAAAAATATTCTGACCATTGAAGACCCAGTGGAGTACGAGTTGTCTGGGATCACGCAGTCTATGGTCAACAACCGGGCAGGAATGACCTTTGCCGCCGGCCTGCGCTCCATGCTGCGCCAGGACCCGAACATTATCATGGTCGGCGAAATGCGGGACCAGGAAACGGCCATGATCGCGATTGAAGCCGCGCTCACCGGCCACTTGGTTTTGTCCACGCTGCACACAAACGACGCCCCCGGCGCGGTCGCCCGGCTGCTGGATATGGGCGTCGAAAGCTTTTTGATTGCGTCGTCCATTGCCGGCGTGCTGGCCCAGCGGCTCCTGCGAACCATCTGCATCAAGTGTAAAGAGCCGTATTCGCCGCCGAAAGACGCCATCAAGCGCCTCGGCATGAACCTCGATATTTTAGATAAAAGCGAAGTGACGTTCTACCGGGGCCGAGGCTGCGACACCTGCAAAGGGACGGGCTACAAAGGCCGCGTCGGGGTGTATGAGCTGATGCCCGTCACCGACAAAGTTCGCGAGCTGATACTCGCCCGCGCATCGTCCTATGCCATCCGCGAGGCGGCCGTGGAAGCGGGAATGCGGACGCTCAAAGACGACGCGATGGAAAAGATTTTGCTCGGCATGACGACTTTGGAAGAATCGCTCCGCGTGATCTACGCAGGCTAATGATCTACGCCGGATAATCCCTATGACATTAACAGAGCCATCCGCGAACCCATTGAACATGGACCGAGTAGACAAAATCCTGGAAGATATTATTTCGGGTGGCAGTGAGCTGGGAGCGCTGCCGCAGGTCGTCATGCGCGTCATTGACCTGACGGCGGACCCGAAAGCGACACCAGGAGACTTAGAGCGCGTGATCGGCCTGGACCAAGCGCTGGCCGCCCGGCTGCTCACTTTGGCGAATTCTTCCTACTACGGCCTGCCCTGCCGAATTTCCAGCCTGCGCGAAGCGGTGGTGTTTCTCGGCTTCAAGACGGTGCGGAACATGGCGATGACCATCACCACGTTTAACCTGTTTTTAGGCCGCTCCGACACGGAGTCACTGGTCCGGCGGGCGGTCTGGCGGCACTCGGTCGACACCGCCCAGTGCGCCAAAGCGATCACCGGCCTGCTGCCGCCGCCCTTTCAGGAAGAAATCGGCGCAGACCAAGCGTACACCGTCGCCCTGCTGCATGACATCGGCAAAATGGCGCTGGACCGCAGCCGCCACGCTTTGTTCACTGCCATTTTTTCCATGGCGGACGCCAAGCGCCTGCGCTACTCGCAGGTAGAAAGCCAGGCGCTGCCGTTCCACCACGGCGAAATCGGCGCAGCTTTGGCGGCCCTGTGGAACCTGCCGCCGGTCGTGTGCGAGGCGATTTTATGGCATCATGCGCCGCGTGCGGCGGAGCTGAACCCGCGCCTCACGGCCACCGTGTTCCTCGCTAACGAAATCGTGCATTTCTTGCAGGACACGCCGAATGAAACTGACTTCGGGGTGCTGCAAGCCGCCTGCGCGGACGCCGTTATCCCGCTACGGATCAGCGAAACGGGCTTGCAAGGCATGATGCGGGCCTGCCGCGCGGAGCTGGACAAGGGCCTCAGCGGCATGGCCTTTTAGAGAATTCTTCTTGGGGAACTATGATCAACAACACTGAAGATCTGCTGCCGCTGGGCAGCGGCGGGATGTCTAGCCTTTATGGAAGTGGTCCGGTACCGTCGGCCCACGACACGCCGGAAGAGTTCGGGGACTTTTCGGCGCGTGTCGCGGAAACATTTGACAGCGTCGACCTGCTGATCGCGGCGCGGGCGGAAGCGGAAGAAGCGGAAAGCCGCGCCAAAGCCGCCGGTGAGACCCCGCTGCCGTTCGCCAAAAACGGCTACCGAGACAAAGATGGCAAAGCGGCAATGGCGTCCGGGACCGGCGGCAAGCTGAACGGCCTGCTCCAAAGCTTTTCGTCTTTGGGCGGTTCGCTGGAAGCCGAGTCGCCGGCCCCGCAAAGCTTTTTAGGCAGCGATTTGGCGGCGCTTAGCGATGCGTCCAGCGTTCAAACAACGCTGTCCGCCCGCGATTTTCTAGGCGGAGTGGCCGGAGCGGACTTTGACGAAAACGCCTCTCGCACAGTTGTGGGCGGGGACGTTCACATTGACGAGCTGCTGAGGCTGACGGTTGAATCCGGCGCGTCCGACCTGCACTTGTCGGTCGGCCTGCCGCCGATGGTCCGCAAAGACGGCAAGCTGGTTCCCCTGCCGTTTGAGAAAGCCGACGAGCGGGCGACGCAGCGCATCATTTTTGACATTCTGAACGAAACGCAGATCACGAAGTTTGAGCGCACGCACGAGTTGGACTTCTCGCACGGGGTCAAAGGGGCTGGGCGGTTCCGGTTCAACGTCTACCGCCAGCGGTCGTCGGTCGGCGGCGCAATGCGCGTCATCCCCAATGTGGTGCCGAGCATGGAGCAGCTTAAGCTGCCCCAAGTCTGCCGGTCGTTTACCCAAAAGCACTCCGGCCTGGTGCTGGTGACCGGCCCGACCGGTTCCGGCAAGTCCACTACCATCGCCTCCATGATTGACATTATCAATGCAGAGCGCGAGGCGCACATTCTGACCATTGAAGACCCGATTGAGTACCTGCACAACCACAAAAAAAGCATGGTCAACCAGCGCGAGCTTGGCACGGACACGGATTCGTTCACCAATGCCCTGCGAGCGTCGTTGCGCGAAGACCCCGACGTCATCCTGGTCGGTGAAATGCGCGACCTGGAAACCATCGCCGCCGCAATTACGCTGGCCGAAACGGGCCACTTGGTATTCGCCACGCTCCATACCCGCTCCGCGCCTGCAACCATTGACCGCATTGTGGACGTGTTTCCCGCCCATCAGCAGGAGCAGATCCGCATTCAGCTATCCACCAGCATTGAAGCCGTCGTTGCCCAGCAGCTTGTGCCGAAAATCGGCGGAGGCCGGGTCGCCGCCATTGAAATCATGGTCGCCACGTCCGCCCTTCGCAATTTGATCCGCGAAGGCAAGTCCTACCAAATTTACTCCGTGATCGAGACCGGCCACCAGTACGGGATGCAGGCGATGGACCGGGTGCTGGCCGACCTGCACCGCAACGGCACCGTCACCTTCGACGAAGCCGCTTCCCGCGCCATTGACCGCGAAAACTTCCAGCGCCTCGTCAAAGGCTACTGACCCTTCAGTGCCTAATCTTCCCCGTAGGGGTAGGGCTTGCCCCTGCCCCTTTCTGACTTCCCCACATTATTCACTGCCGCATTACTTCTGAGGATTTTCCGCAGGCAGAAATTCTAACGTCTTCACACGCGCCTCGTCAACATTTAGGATGCCGCCAGTATCTAAGGCAAAGCAATACCCGCCATCATCCACAGAAGTTACGCTCCCAACGTAAACGGTTCCATCCATCAGCGTCACGCGAACAGGCTGCGGAAACTTTGAGATTACCGGCAGCCGGGGTGCAGGCTTTGGAACCGGCGGGGGAGCAGCCACTACTTTGGGTACGACCGGCACAGCCAATTTAGGCAGCGCCGGCACAACTGGGATCGGAACAGCCGCAGCGACCGGAGCGGAAGCCGCAGCCGGCGCTGGAACAGCAGCCGGCGGCGCTATCCGAGGTGCGATTGGAGATGATACAGTTGGAGGCGTTGCAGTTGGAGCCGACGCGGCGGCAGGCACTACGGCTATGGGAGTTGAGGCCAGCACATTCATCGACTTGACTGCCTCCGCACCGAAACTGACATTACCCACAGTAGTTGTGACAGCATACTTTGTTCCATCAAAACTCACTAATCGGCCAACAATCTGCGAACCGTCCGCCATCGTGAACAGCGTCATTGGAATCGCTGGGGCCGCACTAATCACCGCATTGGGGGTGTCTGGCAGGGCAGTAGCTGCGGCAGACATCGGAGCAGTGCCGGGCGTTAGCGCTGTGTCTTGATCCACGTACAGCATAAACGGGGTTCCTGCATCGAACTTTGCGTCCCGCCCGCTCAGGAGCAGTCCCGCCTGCCCTGCCAGCAGCGTCAAAGCAATCGCCCCATTTTGATTGGAGCGACCCACCTGACTGAGTCTGTCACGACGCAGATACACTCGCTTTCCACTGGATAACAGAGCGTAGTCGCAGGTAAACTGCATGCTTCCCGCTTTGCCTGCATAGCCGCGCTCTTTTGCGACCACAACCCGTCCCATTGCCACAGCATCTTTGGCAATGAACCGCGTGTGACTGCCATCCGTGCTGTACACATCTTCTTTGACATGGAACATGACCGGGTCCCCATCACGCGCCACATCGGACCGCAGCATGGATTGAAGCACTACCGTCACCGGCGTTCCCGCTGCGAGAACCGGCTGGCCTGCGGAAACGCCCCCGGACGCAAGGCCCGACGCCGCCTCGCCGCTCACGACGTCCGTCTCGTCAAACTGTTCCTGAAGATGCTTGATAACTGGGTACGGCGTCAAAATGTCCTGCACTGACCGCTGAACGGTTGTGTCCACTGCCTGCCGAAACAGCCCGGTCGTGCCGATGGTGCCAAAAAAACGCTTTGTTGACTTGGTGTCTTCGTAAAACTTGTTCGTGATGTAGGCGTCCGCCGCCACGTCCCAAATGCGGATCTCAACCTTCGCCTTTGCTCGGCGCCCGCCGGTGCCGAGCCAGTTTCCGGAATGCACTTCACCGACATCCGTTACTGTCAGCGCCACTACCCAGGTTGCTCCGGCAGACTGTCCCAAAATCTTCAAGCTTTTCCGTGTCCGCTCGTCCGGCGCTGTCAGATCAATGTCCGCCGTTCGGGCTGCACGCACCGCCACATCAGGCGCTTGTACTGCAAATCCTCGGATCAGAAACTCATACGCCAGCCGGTGATCGCTTGTCACGATATGCTCTTGCTGCATCTCAGGCCGGTCTGCCGTTGTGTCTAGCGTCGGCAGGATCAGTATCTTTGTCGCCGCAGGCACCACCGGCGGGATCGCCGCGACATCCGCCCGCGCGACTCCAGAAGCCACCAGCAAAAGCGCCGCCAGCAGAACGCCCATTAAAGCAGAAATACATTTCGTCAGCATTGGTTCAGACCTTTCTTATAAAGGATAAAGCAAATCTAGGCCGGTTGACCAAGATGGGTGCGCCGCAGGAGCGCGGAGCAAAAAATTGAAGCAAACAAGGGTAGAAACGGGCTATTGTACCATGACTATTAATTCCCGTCAAGGAACTTCTTTGGGCAGCACACGTTTGGGCAGTACATGCTAGTGCCAGCTCAGTCTTCCTGCTTTTTTGCGTCTTTTCTGCTTTCGGAAGGACTTTGCGGGGTTAGACGCGAATAAAGCTAGGGAATGCTTGGGCAAGCTGATGTGGTACAATAAAGGCGTGACCGAGAAAAAGAAGCCGAGCCATGATCTTGAAGCCTTTCAGCAGGCTTTCGCTTCTGTGGAGGTTCTGAAGGTGACAGGAACAGCGGTTCGGGATGCCGCTGCGCTAGATTTTGGGCGTCAGGAAATTATTGACATCTTGCAGACGATGCGCCCGGCGCACTTCTACAAATCCATGACTTCTCACGCCGACCACCGGGTTTGGCAGGATGTTTATCATGTCCCTTCCGTGGCGGGCGTTCTTTACGTCAAGTTTACTTCCGATGTGCTGACAGGCTTTTATTTGCTCTCGTTCAAGGAAAAAGACAATGAATGAACAAACCTGCCCTGACTGCGGGCATTCGTTAAGGCGAGACATACGCCCGATGACGCTGCATTACAAAGGGCTGTCGGCGACTTTCGACATGCCGGGATGGTACTGCAAACAGTGCGGCGAAAGCGTGCATGAGGGTGCGGATATGGAAGAGTCGGACCGGCAGTTGAACCTGCTGCGAGAGCGTTCCGGCGCTCTAGGGCGTCAGGAAACGAAAAGAGCCGTTCCTGCCGGAGTGTAGCACGGAAGCGGGGACAATAAAAAAGGCCCGGAGGCTGCTAATGCAGCCTCCGGGCTTTTTTGCGTCTTTTCTGTCTTCGGAAGGAGTTTACGGGGTTAGACGCGAACAAAGCTAGGGAATAAAGAAGACGATCACAGTAAGAGATTAAAACACGGGCTTGCCCGGAGGGAGCGTTTGCATGGAGATCGCAATTGTTGGCCTCGGACGCATGGGAATGAACATGCTTGAGCGGCTTGCCAAAGACGGACACACGGTGTATGGGTTTGACACGGACCCCGCCAAGATGCCGGACGTGGAAAAGCGCGGCGGCAAAGGGGTGACCGACCTCGGCGAAGCCGTTAAAAACCAGCAGCAGGCCCATAAAGTCGTTTGGATCATGGTGCCGCAGGGCAAGCCCGTGGATGAAACGATTGAAAAGCTGCAAGCCGTTTTGTCGGAAGGCGACATTATTATTGACGGCGGCAACTCGTACTTCAAAGACACCGTCCACCGGGGAGTGCTGCTGGAAGAGCATGGGCTGCACTACCTGGACTGCGGCACGTCCGGCGGGGTTTGGGGCCTCAAAGAAGGCTACTGCCTGATGTACGGCGGCAACCCGGACGCAGCGAAGTTCTGCGAGCCGATTTTCAAGACGCTGGCTCCAAAAGACGGCTACATTTACACCGGCGCTTCGGGGTCGGGCCATTACGTCAAAATGGTGCATAACGGCATTGAATACGGGATGCTGCAATCTTACGGCGAAGGCTTCGATATTCTTCATGCCAGCGAATACAAGCTGGACTTAACCGGCATCGCGTCGGCGTGGCGCTACGGCAGCGTCGTCCGCTCCTGGCTGCTGGACCTTCTGGTGCTGGCGTTCCAAAGCGACGACAACCTGCAAAAAGTGCGCGGCTACGTGGAAGACTCCGGCGAAGGCCGCTGGACCATTCAGGAAGCGATTGATCACAACGTCCCCGCCCCGGTCATTACGGCGTCCCTGTACGAGCGGTTCCACTCGCGCCAGCCGGAAAACTTCGCGGCCAAAGTCATTGCATCGCTTCGCAACGAGTTCGGCGGCCATGCTGTCATGTCTGCCGAAGGCACCGTGCATGATGCGACGGGTTCAGGCGATGGCGCGGTATACAGCGGCACATCCGAAAGCACGGCGGACCAGATCCAGCCGGGCGCTTCCGCCGCCGAAGTGGCGGAAACGATTGATGCGATTGATGCGTCTACTGCCGTTGACCCGGCCACAGCCGAGCCGGCAAAAGGATAACGCAAAGTGAGGATAACGCGGCAACTTGGAGAAACTCTGGGAAAACCTGCACGGCGGCAGCACACACTTTCCGATTGGCCTGATGATCGCGTCCGTGCTGTTTGACGCGCTGGCGTACTTCTTGAACCGTGAGCCATACAAAAGAGACCTGCACGCGGCTGGGTTCTACACCCTGCTGCTGGGAGCGGCGGGGTGCTTTGCCGCCGTGCTGTCCGGCCTCGCCGTTTCGGCCTGGCAATTCTTCGGCGCGGGCAAGCTGGCAAAGCATCATGACTTTGTTTGGCCGGCGTTTGGCCTGATGATTGCCCTGGCCGTTTGGCGGCTGGTCGTGCGCGGGGACGCTTCCCGCCCTGCGTTTAGGGTGTACCTGGTTTTTGCCGCGCTCACGGCGATCCTAATGAGCGTGGCAGGCTACTGGGGCGGCGAGATGTTATTACGCTGACTTTAGGACGTTAATTCTTGGCACGAGAACTTAAAGGATTAGTGGCCGGCCTTGCCGCCGGCCTCGGCGTTGTCGGCGCGTCCTACGCCGTTTCGGCGATTGCACTGCACGGGCAGGCGGCCAAGGCCGTGTCGCAGGCAAAGCCTGTTGTGGCGCAGGCGGGCATCAAGCCTGCCTCAACTCAACTTGTCGCTTCCGGCATGGCGCTTTACAGCAGTTTGGCCTGCGTCGGCTGCCACGGCGCACAGGCGCAGGGCGGCGGCATCGGCCCCACGCTGCACCATCTGGGGGACCCGGACGCTAAAGTGTACCGCAACATCGCGAACGGTTTTCCAGGCCGGATGCCCGCCTACAAGACCCAGCTTACGCCGACGCAAATCAACACGCTTGTCGCTTACATTCAATCACTTGAATAGAAGCCTTCGAATAAGAACTTTTTGAGTAAATGGAGTTTCTATGACCACGCAAACAACCCCGCCGAAACCGGCGGAACAAGCAAAACCGGCGGAACAAGCCGCGCCTGACCCGCTCCTCATTGAGAAGCCAATCCCGCCGTGCTGCCTTGTCATCTTTGGTGCAACCGGCGACCTTACCCACCGCAAGCTGATTCCGGCGCTTTTTTCTCTGGAAGCGCAGCATCTGCTGCCGGACCATTTTAAGATTATCGGCTTTGCCCGGCGCGAGTTTTCCGACCATTCATTCCGCGACGAGCTGCAAAGCTCGCTGGAAGAGTTCGCGCCTGATTTATGGAAAGAAGGGCAGGACGCCTGGAAACGGTTCGGCAAGCGGATCGTGTTCCACCGCTCGGATTTTGACAATGCCGCAGGCTTTAGCTGGCTGAAAGAGCGTTTGGATAAGTTTGATCAAACCGACGGTACGCAAGGCAACCGCTTGTATTATCTTGCGACCCCTCCGACTACCTACACCACGGTTATTCAGCAGCTCGGCAAAGCAGGTCTGGTCAAGGCCGGCACGGAAAAAGACAGCGCAGGGTTTACCCGGATTATTGTGGAAAAGCCGTTCGGCTCGGACTTGGACAGCGCCAATGCCTTGAACGAACAGCTCAAGCAGGTTTTTGGCGAAGACCAAATTTACCGCATTGACCATTATTTGGGCAAAGAAACTGTCCAGAACATCTTTGTGTTTCGGTTCGCCAATCTGCTGTTTGAGCCGCTTTGGAATTCCAAGTATATTGACAATGTGCAGGTCACAGTCGCGGAGACCGTCGGTGTCGAGCAGCGAGCCGGCTACTTCGACAATGCCGGCGAGCTGCGGGACATGGTCCAAAGCCACGCCCTGCAAATGCTGGCGCTGGTCGCGATGGAGCCGCCGAACACGCTGAACGCCAACGACATCCGCAACGAGAAAGCCAAAGTGCTGCGGGCCATCAAGCCGATCCTCGGCGACAACTGCGATGAGTGCGTCGTGCGCGGCCAGTACGGCGCGGGCGAGATCAGCGGCAAGGACGTTCCGGCGTACCGGGACGAGCCGAACGTGCCGAAAGAGTCTGTCACCGACTCGTTTGTCGCACTGAAGCTGGAAATCCAAAACTGGCGCTGGGCTGGAGTCCCGTTCTATATCCGGGCTGGAAAGCGGCTGCCGGAACGGGTCACGGAAGTCAATGTCACGTTTAAAGACCTGCCGACGGTGCTGGTCGCTACCGCCGACAACAAGCCGGAAGAGCCGAACGTCATCACCATTCGCGTTCAGCCCAACGAAGGCATTTCCATGCGCCTCGGCGCCAAGCCGCCCGGCCAGAAAACCGTCGTGCAGCCCGTAGACATGAACTTTACTTACGGCACTTCTTTCGGCCAGCGCATTCACGACGCTTACGAGCGCCTCATCATGGACGCGCTTCTCGGCGACCCGTCCCTGTTCACCCGCGACGACGAAGTGGAAGCCGAATGGGGCCTCATCACCCCGGTACTGAAGTCCTGGGCCGAGAATCAGCCGCCGACCCTGCCAAACTATGCCGCCGGAAGCTGGGGACCGGAAGAAGCCGACAAAATGCTGACCGACTCAGGCCGAAGCTGGTGGAACCGCTAACCCGTTTCGCTCACCCCGTAGGGGCAGACCCCCGTGTTTGCCCTCTTTTCTTGTTTGCTTCTTTTCCTGGAGATCACATGTTATGCCCACAGTTGCCATTGACGGCTTAGACGCCTTTGAAGTTGAAACCGGCAAAAAGCTGGTTCTCGCCATTGAAGACTCCGGCTACGACATCCTGCACCGCTGCGGCGGCATCGCCCGCTGCACCACTTGTAAAGTCCACTTTCTCAGTGGCGAGCCATCCGAAATAGAGGAAGCCGAACGCGAAACCCTGGAAGAAGACGGCCTTTTGGGCCAGTACCGCTTGTCCTGCCAAGTGCGCGTCACCCAGGACATGACCCTAGACCCGCCCGACCGTGCCGGCGACCGGGGCATCCCGGCAGGCGAGCGGCCTGAAGATTAGCCCAACAATTCAATGAACCCAGCACCCTTCGTGCTGGGTTTTTTCTTGACAGGAAGGCTTTATGCAAGACAAAAAAGTAGCGCTGCTGTATGACCCTGCCGTGCTGGACCACCGTCCGCCGGAAGGACACCCGGAGCGTCCGGCACGGGTGCAGGCGGTAATAGACCTGCTGGAACAGGAGAAGATGCTGGACCGGGTGACGCGGCTACCTGTGACACCCGCAACACGAGCGCAGATAGAACTTGTGCATACGCCGGAGTATC
>CAXTRL010000093.1:0-11201 GCA_964246575.1 uncultured Armatimonadales bacterium | reverse complement strand
GAGAAAATCTCGCGGGTCGCAATGTCGCGGGGAACCAAATTGCCGTAAGCCGGGTAGCGCTCTTCCAAGAAGTAGTAACGGTCGGCTTCCGGAATGTTCTCGCCGCGCCGCTCATCGCCCGGCTTGCGCGGGACCCAGACGCGCCCGCCTTCGCCGCGTGCCGATTCGGACATTAGCCGCAGCTTGTCCATGCCGGGAATGGCGGTCGGATGCACCTGGATGAACTCGCCGTTTGCGTACTTCGCGCCTTGCTGGTACACGGCAGAAGCGGCAGTGCCGGTGTTCATCACCGAATTTGTCGAGCGGTTGTAAACAATGCCGGGGCCGCCGGTCGCCAGCACCACAGCATCCGCCTTGAACTCTTTGATGACCATAGTCCGCAGGTCTTGGGCCACAATGCCCTTGCAGACGCCGTCGTCGTCTTTAATGACTCCTAAGAATTCCCAGAACTCGTGCTTTTTGACCTTGCCTTCGGTTTCCGCCCGCCGCGTCTGCTCATCCAATGCGTACAGCAACTGCTGGCCCGTCGTCGCGCCTGCATATGCTGTCCGGTGGTACTGCGTCCCACCAAAGCGCCGGAAATCCAGCAACCCTTCGGGCGTTCGGTTAAACATCACGCCCATGCGGTCCAAGAGATTGATAATGCCCGGCGCGTTGTCCGCCATGTGCTTAATCGGCGGCTGGTTCGCCAGAAAATCGCCGCCGTAAACGGTGTCGTCTAGGTGCTTGTAGACCGAGTCGCCTTCGCCTTTGGTGTTCACCGCGCCGTTGATACCACCTTGAGCGCAGACCGAGTGGCTGCGCTTGACGGGGACAAACGAAAACAGGTCCACGGGAATATCCGCTTCCGTGATCTTGATCGTCGTCATCAGCCCCGCCAGCCCGCCGCCGACCACAATGACCTTCGGCTTCAAATTGCTTGCAACGCTTGCCATAGTTTATGCCTCTTTATTTAGTAACAGTCCTCAAAGACTACCAGTTCCTACAAGTCCGTTTTCGCCAATTTCGTTACTACGTTCTTTGTTAGTTCCAAACTGAATGTAATCGTAGTGGAAGAAAACTAGTATCCAGCTCAAAGAATTATCCACTACCACTAAATCATCCCCATAGTCAAAATCTGTCCAATACTTGACAACCATCTTCCAAGTCGTAATTGCTGCGGTATTGCTATCCCAAGATACATAAATTTGATGGTCAAATGGCAGCCCACGCTGGTAAAGCCACTTCTTGGCAAGAGGCTCACTTTCCATAGCCTCAGACACTTTAAAGCCTTCTATGTGCTTAAAGTATTCACGATTAAGGCCGTGCTGAATGTTAAACATTCTGCCAGATAAGTCACTTATCAGTCTTGACGCGGGTTTGTCCAATGGCCGTATCTGTTCCAAATGATGTGGCGGCAGGACATTGTACTTCTCTTCTGTGAAGCGCCACTTCAACTCGAACTGGTCAAATGGAATGGTGTGCTGCTCTATGTTTTCCAGTGTGACCATGTGTTTGTTTCATAGAACACGGGGCTGAACCCCCGTGCTTTAAAAGTGCAAGCTCCCGCCTCCGCGGGCGAAGATATAAGAAGACTTTTAGCTACTCGTCCGGCGCATTCGAGAAATCTACTTGATCATATATTTCTGACAGCGCCAGCGTAATTTCCAGCGATGGGATGGCAACCACGTTCTCCAACCCGACAACAGTTGTGTAATCCCAGTGGCCTCGGTCGCCGCGCTCGAACAGTTCCACACGCGGCTCCGTTTGGCTGACCAGCAGGTATGAGCACAGGGTCTCAATCTGCTGGTAGCGGATGAACTTTTCGCCCCGGTCTTTTGACTCCGTACCTGGTGATAAGACTTCCACCACGACAATCGGGTTTGTGATAACGTGCTTGTTGCCGTTTCGGTAAGTGCTAGGGCCGCAGACAATGGATAAGTCCGGGTAATAAAATGCGCCTGCCGCCCAGACCTTCATGTCTGATGACAGGACACGGCAGCCACGCCCACGCAAAGCTGTCCGCAGTTCAGCACCCAGGTTTACAGGAATAGAAGCGTGCGGCTCGGAGCCGCCGGACATCGCCAAAATCTGTCCGTCGACGTACTCGGACTTTTCGACGGCATCTTCCTCCCATTTTAGGTACTGAGCTTCGGTATAGCGGTCCTGTTCGACGTATTGACGGGCGACTGCCATTGTGGTCTCCTGCATCGTGGGTGAAGATTATAGGTTTGACGGCGCAAGGATAATCGTCTGGTCGACCCGCATCACGGTCAGCGTGGCTTTGGATTTCACATCTTTGAGCGCCTGCCCGAACTCTGCCGGGGTGCCGGTCAGGGCAGGGAACGTGCCGTAATGCTCCGGGATGACGACTTTTGGGTTGATCATCTTGACGGCGTCGGCGGCGCGGGTTGGCCCCATTGTGTAGTGGTCGCCGATGCAGCAGAGCATGACGTCTACCTTGTGCAGCTTCGGGATCAAAGCCATGTCGCTGAACTCGTCGGTGTCGCCGGTAACATAGATGACCGGGCCGTTCGTGACCGAAATCAGAAAGCCGCCGGGGTTGCCGCCGAAGTGCTGGTCCATGTCGGGCGTTCCGGGCGGGGGCGTAACCGTGGAGCTATGGATGGCTGGAATAAAGGCGATCTTGACATCACCGCCAAGCAAAGTAATTTCGCCGCCGAAGTTGCCCTGCGTGTCCATACCGACCTGCGCTTTGGGAAAGCCGCCGTACTGCACCAGCGCGGTGCCGAGGTCAGCGGTAGACACAAGATGGGCACCGGTGGCGTTTGCGATCACCGCCGAGTCGCCGACATGGTCAAAGTGGCCGTGCGTAATCAGAATCAAGTCGGCCTTTGTGATGCCGGCCAGATCCGCCGCGCCGTTTTTGTTGGCGGGGTTCGTGATCCACGGGTCAATCATCAGAATATGCCCGGCAGGTGTGGTCAGTTTGAACGCCGCGTGGCCGTACCAAGTAAGCTGAGTGGGCGGAACCGCGAACGAAGGCTGGACAGCAAGCGCGAGAACGAAAAACAGAGCGAGTGTCAAAAACTTACGCAAGGTGATCTCCTAAGACGAGTGCTGGCTCTTGCCCAATGCCGGGGTTGTAGAAAACCCCGGCAAAGAAGCGTCCTGCGGACGAAGATGAAGACTTGTGCTCTCCTTGTCCGAAGGACATCTCCTGCCGGGGTTTTCTACAACCCCGGCTCCTGGCAGATTCTAATGCTGCGTGACGGCAACTACCGGCGAGGCCGACGCGATGTGCTTCAGGCCGTCCGCCCGCAGGTGGCTGATGGTCCAAAGACCCATGCCGGCGAACACGAAAAACAGGCCCCAGCAGACATACTGGTTCATGCGCTGCGCGTGGGCAGAAATCGTCAGGCCCCAGCGAATGCAGAAGTTCCACAGGCCGTTAGTAAAGTGAAACACCGTCGCGACAATCCCAATAGCCTGAAGCCAAAACAGCCACGGGTTCGCCATTTGGTGCGACATCGCTAGGTAGCTAATCGCCGTTTCCGGGTTTGGGTTGCCGTGCCAAAGCGCAATGTACTTGTGAATGCTGGTGTCCCACACGTGGACGCTGATATAGACCAGCGCGACCAGTCCGCTGGCCCGCTGCAAAAAGTACATCCAGTTGCGCCCGTAAGCGTACTTGCCTAAGTTTGCCTGCCCGTACATCGCAATCCAAATGCCATAAATGGAATGGTACAGCAGCGGAACGTAAATCAAGACAATTTCCAGCACGGCCACAAATGGCAGACCGCCGTAAACGCGGATGACGGCGTTGTACGCCTCCGGCCCGCGCAGGGCATAGGAGTTTGCCAGGAGGTGCTGGAGAAGAAAAAAGCCGATGGGAAAAATGCCAGAGGCCGAATGAAGACGGTGCCAAATGTAGGGATCATGCAGACGCCCTTTGGGTGCGGGAGCTTCTTCTTTTTGCGGGATTGCGACAGCCATAGAAAGAACCTTTCACGAATGTGTGACTGCCTAGTATACCCGGCAGCACAAACAAAGTAAAATGAATTGTTTTTGCAGGTATTATAAGCTGTGCTTAACCTAGACAGCCTGCAAATCTTTTCGGACCTGGTGGAAACCGGCAGCTTCTCGCGGGCAGCGGAAAAGAACTTTGTGTCCCAATCCGCCGTCAGCCAGCGGCTCCGTGCCCTGGAAACAGATTACGGCCAGACGCTGATTGACCGGGGGCAGGGACGCGGGCGCGTGTCCGCGACTGCCGCCGGGGAAGCGCTGTATGCCGGATCGAAATCTTTGCTTCTGGGGGCAAGAGCGCTGGACGCAGAGATGCGGCAGTTGTCCGATGAAGTTGCCGGCACGGTGCGTGTGGCGACTGTGTATTCTGTCGGGCTTCATGCCCTGCCGCCGCGCCTCAAGCCGTTCCTAGCTGCCCACTCGCGTGTGAATGTCCATCTGGAATACAAGCAAACGGACCAAGTGTATGGAGATGTGGCAGGCGGCAGCGTAGATGTCGGCATAGTCGCCTGCCCTTTAGCCAAGCACGGCTTGGAAGTGGTTCCCTTTGCCGAAGAAGAAATGGTATTGGTCTGCGCCCCGGAGCATAAGCTCGCGGCAGAAGCGCGGGTGGAACTGAAGCAGCTTGACGGCCTGCCGTTTATCGGTTTTGCCGACGACATCCCCACCCGGCGGCTGGTGGACGAGCGCCTGCGGGCGGCGGGAGCGCGAGTCAAAGTCGTGTCGACGTTTGACAACATCGAGACCATCAAGAACCTGGTAGAAATCGGCAGCGGCGTCAGCATCCTGCCCGTCGGCACCGTGCATCAAGAGCAGCGGGACGGCACGCTTGCCGCCGTTCCCTTTGCCGCCGCCGATGCGTTCACGCGCCCGACCGGCCTGCTGCTGAAAAAAACAAAGGTCCGCCGCGCCGCCGTGCAGGCGTTTGTCAAGGCGATGCAGAATAAGCAGCCACTATGAACCAGTATCTCGCAAAGAAGAGCATTGAAGACTTGCAGGCGGAAGACACCGACGGTGCGGGGCTGAAGCGCAGCCTCGGACCGGGGCGGCTGCTGGCGCTAGGGATCGGCGCGATCATTGGGGCCGGGATTTTTGTGCTGACCGGTCATGCGGCGGCGCAGTACGCCGGCCCTGCTATTATTCTTTCATTTGTGCTGGGCGGCATCACCTGCGCGTTTGCGGGCCTATGCTACGCGGAGTTTGCCGCGCTGATTCCCATCGCTGGAAGCGCGTACACTTACTCCTACGCAACTCTCGGCGAGTTGGTCGCCTGGATTATCGGCTGGGACCTCATTTTGGAATACGCCGTCGGCGCGGCGACGGTGGCGGTCGGATGGGCGGGTTATGTGTCAAGCCTGCTGCGTGACTTCGGCATCATAGTCCCGCACCTGCACGGCTTCAACATTCTGGCGATGGCCGGGGTTTTGGCAGTAACGGCGCTGCTGGCGACCGGCGCGAAAGAGTCCGCCAGCGCAAACGCCGTG
Organism: uncultured Armatimonadales bacterium; assembly: GCA_964246575.1. Taxonomy (GTDB): domain Bacteria; phylum Armatimonadota; class Armatimonadia; order Armatimonadales; family Capsulimonadaceae; genus JANXMY01. The sequence continues at coordinate 5,751 of CAXTRL010000093.1, read as the reverse complement.
ATTGTCGCGATCAAGCTCGTTGTCATCGCCGCGTTTCTGGGGTTCGGCGTTGGTCACGTTCACCCGGCGAACTGGCACCCGTTCCTGCCGCCGAACACGGGCCACTTCGGCAGCTTCGGCCTCAGCGGGGTGCTGCGCGGCGCGGGTGTGATCTTCTTCGCTTATATCGGCTTTGATGCCGTGTCGTGTGCGGCGCAGGAAGCGAAAAACCCGCAGCGCGACATGCCAATCGGTATTTTAGGATCGCTTGCCGTCTGCACGGCGCTGTATATTTTAGTAGCAGGCGTTTTGACCGGCCTCGTTTCCTACAAAACGCTCAACGTCGCCGACCCCATTGCCGTCGGCGTCGGGGCTATCGGCATCGGCTGGCTGATTGGGCTGGTCAAAGCGGGCGTCATCGCCGGGCTGTCTTCGGTGATGCTGGTACTGCTGTACGGGCAGTCGCGCATCTTCTACACAATGGCTTCGGACGGCCTCCTGCCCTCCGTGTTCAGCCGCCTTAGCCCTCGTTTCCATACGCCTACCGCCGCGACCTGGCTGCTCGGCAGCATCGTGAGTTTGATTGCCGCGTTCGTGCCGCTGGCACTCTTAGGGGAGCTAGTCAGCATCGGCACTCTGTTCGCGTTTATTTTGGTCTGCGCCGGGGTGCTGTACCTGCGCCGCACTCAGCCCGACCTGCCACGCCCGTTCCGCTGCCCCGGCCTGCCCGCCGTGCCGATTTTAGGCATTCTCTGCTGCCTGTACCTCATCTCCGGCTTGCCGCTGTCTACCCAAGTCCGCCTCGTCGTCTGGCTTCTTCTAGGCTTCATCGTCTACTTCGGCTACAGCCGCCACCACAGCAAACTGCATGAGAAACTTCCCACAACAAAAGCTTCCAGCGCGAATCAGTGAAGAAATTTCAGACTTATCAGCCAGCAATGAAACATCTCCGGCCAAACCTCTTCCCCCGGTACGTCCTGGGCAAGCCCCGCGCCGTGAACGCCGTGGCTGAAAAGATGAGCATCTACTGGAACGCTAGATTTACGCAGAGATTGAACAAAAAACAGACTGTTTTGCGGACTTATCTGTGCATCATCAAGGCTCTCAAAGAGGAAAACCGGCGGTGTTTGCGGGGTGACGAGCTTTTCACCGGACAAGTAATTCTGCAAGACGGCAAGTTCCGATCCATGATAGCCTTTCAGCAGGTGACGGTAAGAACCAGACGGCGGCACGTCCGCCGGGTCCATTGAAATTACGGGGTAGCCGAGGGCAAGCAGCGCTGGTCGAGCCGAGACAGGGTCAAGCGCATCATGGTGCGGCAAGCCGAAATCCTCTGCGGAATGCAAAGCGAGCATTGCGGCTAGATGACCGCCTGCCGAAAAGCCGAAAACGCCAATTCGGTTCGGATCAACCCCGAACTCGCGGGCGTGTGCCCGAATCATACGCAGCGCCCGCTGCCCGTCCCACATTGGAACAGGGTAACGGTAAGTGCCGTCCGGCTGGACAAGCCGGTAGCGTAGCAGAAACGTGGTGACATGCAGGCGGTGGGCGAAAAACTCAGCGACAGGCGCTTGTTCTTTGGCATCCGTCAGCTTGTCATATCCACCGCCCGGTATGAGCAGGATCGCGGGTGCCGGAGCGGTGCCTTGCGCCCGGAACACGCGCAAGAACGGAATATCGCAGCAGGGATCGGTTCCCACTGCCCCCGGCGCGGCTTTGTCCCAAAGCCGCACCTCGGCAGTATCGCGTGGATTAAAGCAAAGAGCAGAAGTGTGCTCTTCCACTGGTGGGGGCTTCCGCGGCTGCGCGTCTAGCAGAGCAGAACAAGTGAGAAGAAATACCGCGCAGATGCAGCAGCGGAAAAGCAGCATCAAGCAGCCTTTATCCATATGACCAATATTCATATGACCAATCTAAATGAGCAGCCCGCACGAGTAGACAGCGGGCTTCTCTTAAAATTACATCCCAAGCGCCTGCTTAACCAAACTGGAATGTCAGTGATGCGGACGCCGGCGGCGCGAAGGGCTACCGCTTCGGTTGCAGCCGCTGCCATTCCAAGCTTCACAAGTCCAGCATCTCGTGAATTCGCGTTCTCGCCCGGCGCGTTTCTTCCGGGCCGGAGCTTCCAAAGACAGCCAAGCAGCGGAGGCCGACAAGCATCCGCGACATTTCGTAGAACGGCCTGCGGCGTTCATAACCTGCGTCCAGTATCACATGGGCGTTGTAGCCCTCAAAGAACGGTTCGCGCAGCGCGTCTTCGCCGTCGCCGAAATGAGCGAGTTCCGTTCGCATGAGATCATACTCATTGTGACCGATGACGGACTCTTCCACATCTATGACGCCCGTTATCTTGCCGCCTGCAACCAGAATGTTGCTTCGGTGCAAGTCCACATGCAGCAGCCGGGGCGTGATTGGATAATCCAGCAGGCTGTCATGCTTGTCAAACCACGCCCCCATAGGCTCGGTCAAGTTATAGAACTCCGTGCGCGACAAGAACGCAAGCCGCCCGCGCACGATCTCCCGGTGCATTTCACGCCAGGTCAAAAACGGGCCAATACGCTGGCCTTCTGCTTCTTCTGCAAGCTCAAGTGCAGGTCCGGCAGCGACTTTCCCTTCCCGCTCGGCCACATCGCCGAAGCGGTCAAAGGTCAGCGCGTGCATCCGGCCCAGCAAATCGCCAAGCTGCCGGTAAATGCCATGCTTCTCGGCATCATGAAGACTAGGGTAGGCAGAGGTAAGCGTCACGCCAGGAAGGCACTCAGAAAGCGTGTAGGCAAAGGGAACGAGGCGGCGGGAGAAATCAGCAGCAAGCACGTTTGGCGCAGGAACGCTCTGGCTTAGGAGCAGGCCATAAATAATGCGCTCTTTGACCGGCTTCCAGTCATCTGCGGGGTCTTGTGAGGCTTTCAAGATGAAGCTGCCTTGAACAGTTTCCAAAACAAAAACCGAGCCGGACAAGCCGCCCTGGGGTTTGCTGAACTGCCGCAGCGTCAGCCCAGCAGGCGCAAGAATGGCCTGGATTTGTTCTTTCTGAGGAGAAAGTAACTTGCTAAAACGGACGAATTGACTTCCGTGTCATCCAAAATATAAGGCATTAGATTTTCCTTAAAACGGCACAGAACGGCACGATAGACAATCGTTTCGCAGAAGCAAAAGCCCGCACGGTCAACCGTGCGGGCTTGCAGCGCTGGGACAATCAGCATAAGCACTCGGAACATCAAGTAATTGCGCTTCTAAATCCCAATCCGCTAGTTTATTTTTCGGGTGAAACCACTCCGCGCCATTCTCTATCCAGCACTGGCGATACTTCTTAGCGGCTGAAGGCTGGCAGTCTGCGTATTCCTATTCAACACCACAGCAATCGCAGTAGTCAAAGCTTCCCGTGTTGCCGTCGTCGCCGTAGGGCAAGTGATTTGGATAATAAAGACCACAAATTCGGCAGCAATGTTTTTCGTGTTCGGTCAACTGCGAGTCTCACATGCCTAGCGCCTGCTTCACTAACCCTGGAATGTCGGCGGTGCTTTCGGCGATGCGGACGCCGGCGGCGCGGAGGGCGTCCACTTTGGCCTGCGGGCTTCCCGATGTGCCGGAAATGATCGCGCCGGCGTGGCCCATGCGCTTGCCGGGCGGGGCGGTGAGGCCAGCGATGAAGCCGATGACGGGCTTGGTCATGGTCTTGATGTACTCGGCGGCGATCTCCTCATCGGACCCGCCCACCTCGCCGCACATGACGATGGCCTTGGTCTCGCGGTCAGCCTCGAACAGCGGCAGGACGTCAATGAAGCGTGTGCCGGGCATGGGGTCTCCCCCGACGCCGACGCAGGTGGTCTGGCCGAGGCCGGCGCGGGTGAGCGCGTCTACCGACTCATAAGTGAGTGTGCCGGAGCGGGACACGATGCCAATGGGGCCGGGCATGAACATGGACGCCGGAATAATACCGATCTTCGCGCCGCCGACAGTCAGAATGCCGGGGCAGTTCGGGCCAAGCAGGCGGGACTTGGAATACTTGACGACATTGACGGCGCGGATCTCGTCTTCAATCGGGATGCCTTCGGTGATGCAGACGATGAAGTCAATGCCGGCATCCACCGCTTCCATGATGCCGTCCGCCGCCCCCCGCGCCGGAACAAAGATGCAGGTCGCATCCGCGCCGGTGGCGGATTTGGCTTCCTGTACGGTATCAAACACGGGAACGCCCTGCACCGTCAGGCCGCCCTTGCCGGGCGTCACGCCGCCGACCACCTGCGTGCCGTAGGCGATCATCTGCGCCGTATGGAACTCGCCTTCGCGCCCGGTGATGCCCTGCACCAGCACTTTGGTATTTTTGTCAACCAGAATAGCCAAAATCTTAACCCTTTCGGCGCTTGAAGTAGAAGACGGTCACCGGGACATTCTCATCTTCCGCGCCGTCTTCGGCATCGTCATTAGCCCGGACATCGGCGACGGCGTTGACCAGTTCCCAGCCCTGCCCGCCGTGCTGGTTCAGGGTATCTTCGTCGGTCTCGTCGTCCGAATCGCTCACGATAATCTTGTATTCAAACAAATCGGCCATTGTGTGTCTCCTCGTCCATTGTGAATGGAATACTTAGTCTGCCAGCAAATAGTACCCAATAAGCCGCGCCGTGTCTACCAGGGCATCCAAATGCGTCCGCTCATACGAGTGCGACGCATCCACGCCCGGCCCAATGAGCGCGACCTCAACGTCCGCGCCGGCTCGCCACAATGCTTCGCCGTCGGAGCCGTAGTACGGGTAAATATCGGTCTTCAAATCCAAATCGTTTCCCGACGCCAGTGTGCGTAATCTGCGATTGAAGCCGAGATGATATGGCCCGCCGCTGTCTTTGACGCAAAGCGTGCAGTGGAACTCATCGGAGTTTTGCCCGTCCCCAATCGCCGCCATATCTACGGTCAACAGCTCCGTGATGTCCGACGGGAACCCGCCCGCCGCGCCGTGCCCGACTTCTTCATAGTTGCTGATAAAGATCGTTGTCGTCTGCGCCGGCTTTTGCCCGCTTTCCAGCAGCGCCTTGACCGCCGCCAGCACGCACGCGACGCAGGCTTTGTCATCTAAATGCCGGGAGCGAATAAAGCCGTTCACGACTTCCACGCGCGGGTCCAGATACACAAAGTCCCCGACCACAATCCCCAGCGCCTTTGTTTCTGCGGCATTCGCTGTTCGCGCATCAATCCGCACTTCCAGCGTTCCCGCTTCGCGCTTGGTTTCATTCACCGCGCCGCCATGCACATGGGTAGAAGCTTTGTTAAGCTGCACACTGCCTCGGTATGTCCCCTGTTCTTCCGTGGCAATCGTCACTCCCTCACCTTCAATGGCGTTCCAAGCATAGCCGCCGATCTGCGACAGCGCCAGCCGCCCGTTTCCTTTGATTTCCTTGACCATCGCTCCCAGCGTGTCCACATGCGCCGTCACCGCCCGAGGCTCCGACTGCGCGTGGCCGGGCAGGGTCGCCACCAGCGCCCCCTTTCGTGTTCGCCGCGTTTCCAGCCCTAGTTCCCACAACGCGCTTTCGGTATAAGTGATCGCCCGCGCAGTGTCGCCTGTCGGGCTTGGCGTGTCCAGCAGTTCCACAAGAAACTCCTGCAAATAATCAACATCAATCGTCATTTAGTCGTCCCTTCATCCCACACAATCGCCTCGTCAGGGCCAGGCCACGGCGGCGTGTCTATACAGAGGAAAATCAAGTTGTCATCCCCTATCTTTCTAGAAGCCATCTCATAAACGTCGAAGCAAGATAATGATGCAGCCAAGCTGGA
>CAXTRL010000092.1:7022-11241 GCA_964246575.1 uncultured Armatimonadales bacterium | reverse complement strand
CCGCAAACAGCGCGGCAAGCGCGACGCCGTAAGCCTGCGTCAGAGACAAGAGCGACGCCAGGGACGGCTGCCGGTCGCCGTCTTCAATGCGGGACAAGTACGACTTGCTCAGGCCCGCCAGTCGGGCCAGCTCATCGAGCGTCCACCCGCGCCCCATCCGCAATTCCCGCAGCCGGATTCCCAGCCGCGTCATCTCCGCTTGCGTCAAATCAGCCTGGGTCACACTGTCTGCTGCCGCTGCCATACCCTATCATAACACATTGTTGCCTCAGAGTCAACAAAGGTGGCAACTATTTCCGTCTCTTTTCTCTCTGGCTGCGCCCGCTTGCTGTTTCAGCGGCTTTCGTGTAGAATAACAGTCTATGGAAATCGCCGCGACCCCCAATCCCGTTCTGGACACTTACTACGCAACCCTCCGCAACTACACAGACCTCGGCGTGACCCATGAACAGGGCGTCCGCAATGCGTTCCGGTCGCTGCTGGAGGTGTATGCCAAGCCTGCCGGCTGGACTCTTGTTGAGGAACATACCCTGCCGAACAGCCGCAAGCGGCCCGACGGCACCCTGCTGGACTCCTTTCGTATTCCACGCGGCTATTGGGAAGCGAAAGACACCCAAGACGACTTAGACGCCGAAATCCGCTCCAAAATCAAGCTGGGGTACGATCTTGGCAACACGATCTTTGAGGACACGCGCCGGGCCGTCTTGTACCAGAACAAGCAGCGGGTCTTGGAGGCCGATTTGACCCAGCGGGACGCGCTGGCCGGCCTGCTGACCCGCTACTTCAATCACACGCCCGCCGAGATTGAAGAATTCCACCACGCCGAAGCCACGTTCCGCCAGCAGATTCCCAGCCTTGCCAAAGGGCTGACCGAGATCATTGAAAAAGCCCGTCAAGACAACCCGGTCTTCGTCGCAGCGTTTTCGGCGTTTACCGACCTGTGCCGCACGTCGCTGAACCCAAACGTCACGGCGGGTCAGATCCAGGAAATGCTGGTGCAGCATCTTCTCACCGAGCGCTTGTTTCGGAACGTCTTCGACAACCCGGAGTTTACACGCCGCAACGTCATCGCCGCCGAGATTGAAAAAGTCATCACGGCCCTGACCAGCCTGTCGTTCAGCCGCGAAGCCTACTTGAAGCAGCTTGATTACTTCTACACCACGATTGAAAACACGGCGCGGACCATCACCGACTTCTCCGAAAAACAAGGCTTTCTGAACACCATCTACGAGCGCTTTTTTCAGGACTTCAGCACGGCCACCGCCGACACCCACGGCATCGTCTACACCCCGCAGCCCATCGTTGACTTCATGTGCGAAAGCGTCGAAGAAGTCTTGAAATCCGAGTTCGGCACATCGCTGTCTGCCGAAGGCGTCACGATCTTGGACCCCTGCACCGGCACGGGAAACTTTCTGGTCAATCTGCTGCGCCGCATTTCGCCGCGGGATTTGGAGCGCAAGTACCGCCGTGAGCTGTTCGCCAACGAAGTCATGCTGCTGCCGTACTACGTCGCTTCCCTGAACATTGAACACGCTTACTTTGACTTGCAGCGCCGCTACGAGACCTTCCCCGGCCTCTGCTTCACCGACACGCTGGACTTGGCGCAGGGCAAGCAGCTTGCCATGTTCGCCGAAGCCAACACGGACCGGGTTCAGAAAGAGCAGGACGCCGCCATCACCGTCATTATCGGCAACCCGCCGTACAATGTCGGGCAGCAGAACGAAAACGACAACAACAAAAACCGCAAGTATCCTATTGTAGATGGGCGTATTCGGGAAACGTATGCTAAAGACTCAAAAGCGACAAATAAGAACGCTTTGAATGATGCCTATGTGAAGTTCTTTCGGTGGGCGTCAGATCGCTTAGGAGGTCAAGATGGTGTAGTATGCTTCGTGACCAACAACTCTTTTGTGGATCAAATCGCTTTTGATGGAATGCGGAAAAATCTGCTGGATGACTTCGACCAAATCTACCACTTAGACATGCACGGCAACGTCCGCAAAAATCCAAAGCTGTCTGGCACGACTCATAATGTGTTCGGCATACAGGTGGGCGTTGGAATTACAATTGCCATTCGCAAGGCAGGCACGAAAAAATTCTTAAAGTATCATCGCGTCGCGGAAGATTTGACCAAGTTGTCAAAGATGTCCAACCTCAGAGGTTGGACATCTTTGATAGAAGTACCGTGGATTGACCTTGAACCAAACACGAAAAACGCATGGATAACAGAGGGATTGCAAGCGGACTTTGAAAATTTTCTGCCAATTGGCTCTAAAGAAACAAAAACACAGCAAAACCTGGAAGTCAAGGCCATCTTTAAGAACTACAGCAACGGTGTGAAAACCAACCGCGACGAGTGGGTTCTTGGATTTAGCAAAGAAGAATTATCAAAAAGAACGCAATGTAGTATTCGCGCATATAATTCCGAAGTCGATAGGTGGAAACATCTTGGTGACAAAAGGATTGACATAGACCAATTTGTCAGTTACGACGATCCTGATCTTAAATGGAGCCGCGACCTAAAAACGGATTTACAACGTGGAAGATATGCAGAGTATAGCGCAGCCAAAATCCGCCGCTCAATATATCGGCCTTTTTCTAAGCAGTATTTATTTTTCGACCGCGTTATGAATGAGGAAGTATATACAATGCCTTCCTGTTTACCAACACAAGAGTCAGAGGCTGATAACAAACTTCTCTGCGTTAGTGGTATCGGAAGTAGTAAGCCGTTTCAAATCTTGATGTCAGACACGATACCAGGTTTTGATATGCTCGAAAAGACACAATGCTTCCCGCTTTATACCTATGCCCTGGACGGCAAGATACGGCGCGACAATGTGACGGATTGGGCGCTGGCGCAGTTTCAGGCGCAGTACGGGCCGGACGTGACCAAGCAGGACATCTTTCACTATGTCTACGGCCTGCTGCATTCGCCGGAGTACCGGGAGCGGTACAAGGAAAACTTGAAGCGGGAACTGCCGCGCATTCCGCTGGTGGGCGGGGCAGGGGAGGGACAGGATTCCCCCTTGCGCCGCTTCGTCGCCGCCGGAGAAGCGCTGGCAGCTTTGCATGTCGGGTACGAGCAGGCCGAAGAATATCCGCTCAAGCAAATCGTCAACAAAGACGTGCCGTTTTCCTGGCGGGTGACCAAGATGCGGCTCAATAAAGACAAAACGGCGGTGGTCGTGAACGAGGCGCTGACCCTGGCGGGCATTCCGCCGGAGGCGTTTGGGTATAAGCTCGGCAACCGGAGCGCGTTGGAATGGGTGCTGGACCAGTACCAGGTCTCGACCGACAAGCGCAGCGGGATTGAGACCGACCCGAACCGCGCCGACGACCCGGAATATATTGTCCGATTGGTCCGGCGCGTCGTCACGGTGAGCATTGAGACTATCAGAGTGATAGAATCTCTGCCGCCGCTCCTGCCGCCGCTCCCTCCTGCGGAGTGACGGCTGCCTTGACAACCTGCCCGGCTCCGTCGTATACTGTACGCCTATGGCCTCCACGATTATTAAGCCGCCGAGCAGTCCAGCTTCGCCCTCGCCGGGAGATGGCGGGGGCGGGAAACCGTCCGGCATTGCCCGCGCCACCGGTCTGATGATGGTGATGGTGCTGCTGTCGCGCATTCTCGGCGTCGCGCGGGATGCGATTATCTCGCATTACTTCGGGCGTGGGCCGCAGACGGACGCTTACAACGCGGCGTTCACGGTCCCCGACCTTCTGTTTTACCTGCTGCAAAGCGGGGCGCTGTCGTCTACCATTGTGCCGATTATCACCGAGTTTCGGCAGCAGGGTAAAGACAAGGCCGCCGACAAGACCGTCAGCACGGTCGCGTCGGCGATTTTCGTCTTTATCGGGCTGCTGATCTGCGTCATGTGGATCAACGCCCGCACCCTGACCGTTTTTCTAAACCCCGGCTTTGATGAAGCCCGGATTGCAATGGCCGTGCCGCTGACCCGCGTTCTGCTGCCGGCCCAGATGTTCTTTTTCTTGGGCGGCCTGCTGATGGGCGTACTGTATTCCCGCAAGCAGTTTTTAATTCCGGCGCTTGGGCCGGTCATCTACAACAGCGGCATCATCTTCGGCGGCGTGGTGCTGCGGCACTGGCTCGGCATTCACGGCCTGGTGTGGGGCGCGATTGCTGGCGCGTTTTTGGGCAATTTTCTGATCCCGCTCCTGGCCGTGCTTCGGCTTGGCATTCGTATCCGGCCTTCGTTTG
>CAXTRL010000092.1:0-7012 GCA_964246575.1 uncultured Armatimonadales bacterium | reverse complement strand
TGAAAGTCTGGCGGATGCTGCTGCCGATTGGATTGGGCGTTTCGCTGCCGAACATTGACCAGATGGTCAACAAAGCGTTTGCGTCTTACCTCGGCACGGGCGACACGACCGCCATTATGAACGCCTACCGCCTGATGCTGCTGCCGATCGGCGTGTTTGCTCAGGCGATGGCGCTGGCGGCTTTTCCGACGCTGTCCGCGCAGGCCGCCGAAAAGAACCTGCCGGCGATGCGCCGGACCATGAACCAGTCCCTGCGAAACATTCTGTTTCTGACCGTGCCGTCCACCGCGCTGATGTTCCTGCTAGCGGAGCCGATTATTACCCTGCTGCTGCAAAGCGGCAGGTACACCCATGCCGACACGCTGGTGACGGCGGCGGCCCTGCGCTCCCTCAGCCTCGGCATTTTTGCCTGGTCCTGCCAGTCGCTCCTGACGCGCGGCTTTTATGCCCTGCAAAACTCCAAAGTCCCAGTGATTTCGGGCGCGATTGTGTCGGTGCTGTTTGTCGCCATGAACGCCGCCGTCGTCCACCCCGTCATCCAGGCGCAGGCGCGGGTGGCTTCGCTGTCCCGGCAGACCGCAGGCTTGCAGGCCAATCGGGACGCTTTGGTCGCGCTAAGTGCGCCCAGCCAAGAGGCTGTCGGCAAGCTGGGCAACGCGCAGACACTCCTCGCCGGTGCGCCGGGCAGCCGCGATGCGGCATCCCGCCTCGGCCCCGTCCAGGACAGCTTGATCCAGCTTGCCGCGCTTGTAGAAAGTGAACGCGCCGACGCCCAGGTGCGTTTGGACGCCCAGCAGGCGCAGCTTGCTTCGGCGTCTGCCGGGCTGGACCGCCGCGCCGGTCGCGCGGTTTGGGAGCTTGGCCTGACTACCACCATTGCGGCGACGCTTCATATGATTGCGCTGTTCTTTCTGCTGCGCCGCCGCTTAACCGGCCTGCATTCCCGCCGCCTGCTGGTTTCGCTCAGCCGCACACTTCTGGCGACGGCGGCGCTGTGCGGCGTGACGCTTTTGCTGCGGGCGCTGTACCAGACGTTTATTTTAGACAGCGACCCGCAGATGGCCCCAAAACTTGGGGCGCTGTCTCTCATTCTCGTCGCCGGCCTCGGCGGCATTGCGTCTTTTGTCGCTGCCGCCCGTTTGACCAAGATGCCGGAGCTGCAATCGGCGATTGACCTGCTGCGCCGCCGCCGAGCTTAAAGGCATCTTACAATGGACATCTTCGAGCGGTTCAATTCCAGGTTCGGCAAATGGTACGAAGGGCTTTTCGGCGAGGGCGGCGGCGAGCTGCGCCCGAAAGATGTCCTGCGGAAGCTGACCGCCGCGATGGAAGACAATCGCAAAGAAGGTCTGGACGGCAAAATCTATGTCCCCAACAAGTACGTGCTGGAGCTTGCCGTCAGCGACGCCGACGAGCGCGATTACCTGCTGTCTTTTCTGGACGAAGAAGAGCTGGTCGCCGTCCTGCAAAAGTTCATGGCCCAGAATAACTACAACACGCGCGGCCCTTTAGACTTCACCATTGCCGAAGTTCCCGAAGCCGCGCGCGAAACGCGGCCTGAAAAGCTGCGCGTCAAAGTGCGGTATGAAAGAGGGGACGCCCCCACCCCCAGCCCCTCCCCCGCAGACGGGAGAGGGGAGCCAGATAAAGTCTTACTTTCCTCTTTCTTGCCCCCCTCTCTCATTCCGATGGGGGAGGGGCCGGGGGTGGGGGCCGCAGACAACCTCCCCACCGTCGCTTCTGTCTATCCCAACGAAGACGACGAGCCTGGCACCGTTCCCGCCGTGGCCTGGGCCGCGCTGGACGTGACCAGCCCGGAAGGCAAAAAAAGCCACTTTCCCCTGACCAAGCCGGCAATCCAAATTGGCCGCTCCCGCAATGCCGAGAACGATCTGATTTTGGACACCGACAGCATGGTTTCCAAAGCCCATGCCCAGCTGGAGCGTGAGCGCGACGGTCAATGGACTTTGTACGACCTCGGCAGCACCAACGGCGTTAAAGTCGGCGCGGTGCGTGTGGACGGCAACCGCGCGTTGTCCGACGGCGACGAGATTGTCATCGGCGCAACGACACTCGTGTTCCACAAGGCCGGACAGCCTGCCGCTGCTCAAAATGCTGTCCCTCAAAGCGCCGCTTCTCCTGTGCCGCCCCCGCCGCCATCTTCTGCGCCTCCGCGCCGCGCCCGTCTGATCGGGCCGGATGGGGAAGCTTTTGTGCTGGCTTCCGAAACCTTGATTGGCCGGGCCGTCACCAGCGACATCATCTTGTCCGACCCCTCCGTCGCCACCAAGCACGCCCGCGTCATTGCCCCGGACGCCGCCACCTACCTGCTGGAAGACCTGAGCGGCCTTTCGGAAACCCGCGTCAACGACCGCATCTTGTTTTCCGGCCAGCGCCTCCTGCTCACCAATGGCGACATTCTTTCGTTTGGCAGTGTCCAAATGCGCTTTGCCACCGGAACCGCCGCATGAACATCGTGTTGGGCCTTCTGCATTACGCTTTCCTCGCCCTGCTCATTCTGCTCCTGCTGTATATCTTGGTCCTCGTCAAGCGCCATTTGGATTAGCGGGTACAATCACGCCATGAGCTTGTTAAGCGACGCAAAGATGGACAAGACGAAGCTGACGGTGGCTTCGCTGGATGAACCCTCCGATGAGAACGAGTATTGGCATCGGCAGACGCCCGAAGCACGGTTAGAGGCGCTGGAATTGATGCGGCAGATTATCTATGGCTACGATCCTTCTACCGAACGCCTTCAAAGACCTCTTGCGATTGGTCGGCGAGAACTAGGCTAAAACTCTGTTATGGATTTTACTGCGGAAAGTTGCCGATCTGCCGCCCTTGAACACATGGAGAGAGCACAAGAATTCCATGCCGAAGGGCGTTATTTCTTGGCGCACTATTTTGCCGGTGTCGCAGTGGAGTGTTTGTTGAGAGCTTACTTGCTGAGAATTAGCCCGGAATTTGACTCACGGCATAATTTATACGAACTTGCACGCAGTTCAGGCTTTTTCAATTTGATCCCTTACAATCTTCAGCAGGCATACAACGGCAAGTTCGCAGTGCTGAACCTGCGCTGGCGCAGCAACCATCGCTATGCCACAGAAGAACAGTGGCGAAGTTACCTTTCGAGCCTGAAAGCGGATTTTAGCATGAAGGGCGAACGGGCGAAGAACAACAGCCGAACGGCACTTAACATCGCTTATGACATTGTAAGTTTAGGAGATAGAAATTGGAAATAATAGAAGAAGTCAAAGGACTGCTACAGGAGCGATTTCCGGGGGCAGACGCGATGCTTGAACGGGACCCTTATTCTAAAAGAGTGATAGGTCATCTTGTTTGGAGTGGCTTTGAAGACTTAGAGCAAATTGACCGGCAGGACCTCGTCATTTCATGGTTGCGTCAGCAGCTTGGCGAAAAAGCATGGCGCGTGTCTGTCATCCTTACTTACAGTCCCAATGAGTACCGGGTAATGAGCCTAGCCTGATACCGCCCGAACACCTGTCCGGTTTAGGGGTATAATAAGGGCATTATGGCAGTTTCCCCGACACTTGACGAAAAATTGAAATCGCTTCCGACTTCGCCCGGCTGTTATCTGTATAAAGACGCTGCGGGCGAGATTATCTATGTCGGCAAGGCGGTCAACTTGCGGAACCGCGTCCGCTCGTATTTCCAGAAAAGTGCGAACCACACGGCAAAGACGCGCAAGCTGGTGTCGCGCATTGTAGATCTAGACATTGTGGTCGTGGACAGCGAGCTGGAAGCGCTTGTTTTAGAATGCAATTTGATCAAGCAGCACCGGCCCCACTACAATGTCCGGCTGCGCGACGACAAGCATTACCCCTACCTGGTGCTGACCATGAACGAGCCGTTTCCCCGGCTTTTGGTCACGCGCAAAATCAAGACCGACGGCTCCAAATACTTCGGGCCGTTCACCAACTCCCGCGCCGTGTGGGACAGCCTTCGTTTGATCTACCGCTTGTTTCCATTAGTGACCTGCCGCAAATCGTGGGACAATACGCCGGTGCAGCGGCCCTGCTTATACCATCAAATGGGCCGCTGCCCTCATGCCCCGTGCGCGGGCCTGGCTGACAAAGACGAATACCGGCGCATGGTGGACGATGTCGCCCTGTTTTTGGACGGCAAGCAGGACAAGCTCGTCAAGCAGATGAAGGATGAAATGGAAGCCGCCGCCGAAGATCTGCAATTCGAGAAAGCCGCCCGCTTGCGTGACCAGTTGGCGGCGATTGAAACACTGATTGAGCGCCAAAAAGTCGTGTCCACCAATCAGACTGATCAGGACGTGGTCGCGCTTGTGAATGACCAGGGCAAGTCCGCCGTGCAGATGTTCTTTATCCGCAACGGCAAGCTAATTGGTCAGGAACACTTTTTGCTGGACGGCATGGACGGCGAAGACAGCATCGCCGACGCCACTGCCGAGTTCGTGAAGCAGTATTATCAGGAAGCGGCGTATGTCCCCAGCGAGATTGTCCTGCCGGCGCATGTCGAAGAAACCGTGATCATTGAACAATGGCTGCGGCAGAAAAAAGGCACGAAAGTGACGCTCACTGTGCCGGAGCGCGGCGAAAAAAAGCAGCTTCTCGACATGGCCTCCACCAACGCCAAACTGGCGCTGGACCAGATGCAGGCGACGGCGTCCGCCGAACATGACCGGACTTTAGGCGCACTTTTGGAGCTTCAGGACGCGCTGGGACTGGACTCCCCGCCGGAGCGCATTGAAGCGTTTGATATTTCCACCATTCAAGGCAGCTTCTCGGTAGGCGGCATGGTCGTGTTCCAGGACGGCAAGCCGCTCAAATCCGACTACCGCCGCTTCAAGATCCAGAAGCCGACCAATACCGGCGAGCCGAATGACTTCGCCATGATGCGCGAAGTGCTGACCCGCCGCCTCAAAGAAGCCCAATCCGGCAATGCCAAGTTCTCGACCCTGCCGGATTTGATGCTGATTGACGGCGGCAAAGGCCAGCTTGGGGTCGCCGTCTCGGTCGCCGCCGAACTGGGGATGGATCTGAACATGATCGGCCTCGCCAAGCAGTTCGAGTTAGTTTATACGCCCGGCAAGTCCGACCCGCTGGTGCTGCCCCGTAATTCCCAGGCTCTCTTTTTGCTTCAGCGCGTCCGTGACGAAGTCCACCGCTTTTCCGTCACCTACCACCGAACGCTGCGGGGCAAAAACGCCACCATGTCCGTCTTAGATACTATCCCCGGCATCGGCCAAGTCCGCCGCCGCGAGCTGCTGCGCTTCTTCGGCAGCGTCGAAAAGCTAAAACATGCTAGTGTCGAGCAGATCGCCAACGCCCCCGCCATGAACCGCAAGCTGGCAACCACCATTCACAAAATGCTCCACGGCGCAGAAGCATCATAAAATAGCTTTGCTTCTGTCGCATATGAGGTGTATAATGGTCAAAGGAATCAATATTCAGATTATTGAATAAGTACCAAGTTTGGCGGAGAAACCATAAAATGCCTACATTACAAGAAAATTTAACCGTGTTGCAACGCAAAGCACGGGAGCGCACAGTTAAGACGCAAAACATTGAGTATGATTTGGAAACCCTTGTCAAAAAGATCAAACGGGGAGTGATTCGTCTAGACCCAGACTATCAAAGGCGGCACAGATGGTCTAACGAAACATCTTCTCGCTTGATTGAAAGCCTAATCCTCAACATCCCAATACCACTCATATATCTCTCACAAGACATAGATGTAGATGACGAGGATAGCGATGACAACTCAAGGTATTCAGTGATTGACGGCCAGCAAAGGCTCACCGCAATTACGAAGTACCTGAATAACAACTTTGCCCTGAGCGACCTTCAGACCCTTAAAGAACTAGATGGCCTATACTACAAAAACCTTCCTCCATTTCTTATCCGCAGGCTTGAAGAACGTACAATTAAATGTTTGCGGATTGATTCGACTGTCGACGCTCAAGTAAAATATGATATATTCGAAAGGCTGAACTCTGGTTCAGTAAAACTGGAGGCACAGGAGCTTCGAAACGCTCTATACGGCGGGCCTTTTAACGATCTGTTGAAACGGCTGGCCACCGACACAAATTTCCGTGTTATGCTTCATATTAACTTAGAAAACCCCACTGACAGCAGCCGGGTAAAGAAGATGGAGGACGTGGAACTCGTTCTGAGATTTTTCGCTCTTAGTAGAGGCAATTACAAGACCTTCAAGGGCGGCTTCAAGGCATTTTTAGACGATGAGATGGAAAAATTCTCCCTTCAAGAACAGAACGAGCTAACCAACCTCGAAATTAGCTTTCTGAAAACAATGGAAATCATACGCCATTATTTTGGGGATTCTGCATTTGCCAAGTTCAGAAACGAGAACGGTATTTTCATTGAAATGTCCAGTTTCAATGTTGCAGTTTATGACGCTCTGTCAGTGGCAGTTGCGATGGAAGTTGATCTACAGGAACCTAACCTGACTTCTACAGCAATACAGCAGTACAAAAATCTTTTCGCCGACGACAAGTTCTTTGCGTCTATTGAAGGTGGTACTACTGACAAAGCAAAGGTTATCCAACGAATCGACGACGCAAGGAAAGCGTTTTCAAGATGACGACTTTTGCTCATACTCTTGTTGACTCTCTTGACACAAGATGGGCTGAAATCAATTTGTTGATTGCTGAAGCAGACAGCAGGAAAAGTGATATTGACTTTTACAATGCGCTATGTCGCTCTATTTCTGTGCTGATGGTAGCGCAGTTTGAAGGATTTATGAATGATGTTGCAAGGGCAGCTTTGGATGACATCAATGCCTTCGGATCGTTTAAACATTCTCCATCAGCACTGAAGCAAACATTTTGCCGCTCATTCTTAGAGAAGGAAGATGAAGTAAATAACAAAAGTTTACAAGGGCGTATCCAGAAGCTGATTGGTGCTTTTGACGATCTGGAAACGCGATTTGTGATTGATCCTTTTCAGGTAGTGTCCTAGTTTAGACAGTTTTTGTTGTGTTCGTGCAGAAACAAAAGCAA
>CAXTRL010000091.1:9118-11309 GCA_964246575.1 uncultured Armatimonadales bacterium | reverse complement strand
GCATACCAACTTGATCTCGCGGCGTCTGGGCAACTGGTTCTTTCTCGGCGAGATACTCCTAGACATCGCCCTGCCTGCTGATGCGCCGGAAACGACCCACTGCGGGACCTGTACGCGCTGCCTGCCGGCCTGCCCGACTGGAGCCATCACCGCGCCGTACCAACTGGACGCCCGCCGCTGCATTTCCTATCTGACCATTGAGCTGAAGGGTTCCATTCCCGAAGACCTGCGCCCGCTGGTCGGCACGCGCATCTACGGCTGCGACGACTGCCTTCAAGCTTGTCCCTGGAACAAGTTTGCGGTTAAGTCAGACGATCCCGCCGTCCGCCCTCGCGCCGATCTTGCCGCGCCCGATCTCTTGGAACTGCTTGCCCTAGACGACGCAGCGTTCCGTGAGAAGTTTAAGCGCAGCCCCATCAAGCGCACCAAGCGGCGCGGCCTTCTGCGAAACGTCTGCGTTGCTCTCGGCAATCTAGGCGACCCCAACGCCCTGCCCGCGCTGACCCTTGCCGCCGAGACGGACCCGGAGCCGTTAGTACGCGAACACGCCGCTTGGGCGATTAGTCAAATCCGTGCTGCAACAAAAGACAGCAGCCGAAATAGCAGCAGCCGGGAGGAGCGCAAAGATGATTGCACTTGATCTGACCCTAGCAAACCTCATGCTGCCTGCCGCACCTTTGCTTTCTGCATCCACCAAGCGGTCAGCGCCGCCGACGTGCAGGCCAGCGGCAGCCAGAAAATGGAGCAGATGAATATCTGCTCGGTAAGACTGTTTATAAACCTGCCCAAATTAAGTACGGCTGGCAAAAAATACCAGTCGGTCAGTGTGATTGTTATGGTCAGCGCGGCCAGCATTCCAATCCCGGCGCGTTGCGGTACGAGGCGACCCACTGCCACGCCGACTGCAAGTGGCAGAACGATCAGATTAAAACCGAAGCTGCCCCAGCCCGATGTAACATAAACAAAAGGCCAGCTCTGCATCCAAAGCGGCAGCCAGCGCCCATCAAATGAGTTCGCCCAGCCAGGCGAACCGGGGCAGGTTAGAAGCAAAGCCGGAAGCGACAGCAGCAGGGCACAGCGCGTCGCTAGGCCAATCTCGCGGAGTATGGCTTGCGGCGGCGTTCTTTGCCATTCCAGGTGCCATTGCCGCCCAAAATCTTCCGCGCCCCCAAATTGGCGTAGAGCCTCGGTGACTGCGTCGTCTTCACTCATGCCGAGTTCCTGATAAGCGCCGGTGCGCTCCCACAAGTGCGTTCGCATCTCACGCCGAAGCTCCTGCTGATGAAACCGGGACAGATGGCGTGTAAGCGGCGCAAGCACCTGGTCAAGATAAGCGTCTACCCGCACTGTGTTATCAAAGTTCATGCCGTTACCTGTGTCTTTCTGCGCTTCTGTGTCCACCAACCACTCACCACCGCCGATGTGCAGGCAACAGGCATCCAGGTGAGTGTCAGCATCAGCAGGGTGTCAGACGAGCCTGCAAGGTAAGAACCAAAGTAAGAACTGGACGGTGCAAAGCTGTTGACGACCCAACAAAGCAAGTTTGCTATTAGAAACTCTGCTGTCAGTGCGGCTAACATTCCCGCTCCGGCGTACTTCGGCCTGTACCGTCCGTGTTTCGCCCCGATAAGGGCCGGCAGCAATAGCTGTGTACATACCATCCACATTGGATACCAGATGTAGGCGGAATGGGAGATGAGCGCACCGATAGGGCCACCTTGCCATCTCACATAAGACACATGAATGATAATGCCTGGCAGAAGTGCAGCCAGGATACCCGTGAGTGACAGCTTGATTGCCGCGCTGCCTACCTGCAAAATCTCGCGTACTGGCACCTGGCTTGGCGTCTTCATCCACTCCTGCCGCCACTGACGCAGGAAGTCTTCCGCCCCGCCGAACTGCCGCAGGGCTTCCGTCACCGCGTCGTCTTCGGACTGCCCCAGTTCACAGTAAGCCTCAACACGCTCCCAAAGATGCGCCCGCAACTCACGCCGAAGCTCCTGCTGATGGAACGCGGACAAGCCGCGGGTCAGCGGCGCAAGCACCTGGTCAAGATAGGCTTCCACCCGGCGCGGGGCGGAGGTTGGGGGATCGGGTTCCATGTGTGGGTTCTCCTTCGGGGTGAGGGGCGGGCGATAGAACGCGCCCGACAGCTTGGACAAACTGCTGCCAGCCGGCGCTCCATTCGGTG
>CAXTRL010000091.1:0-9108 GCA_964246575.1 uncultured Armatimonadales bacterium | reverse complement strand
AGGGGATCGGGTTCCATATGCGGGTTCTCCTTCTGAGGTTTGCGGGGTGGGGGCAAGAACGCGCCCGACAGCTTGGACAAACTGCTGCCAGCCGGCGCTCCATTCGGTGAGCTTCTTTGCGCCGCCTTCGGTCAGCGTGTACACTTTGCGCTCCCGGCCACTGGGCGGCGTTTCCCAGGCGCTTTGAATCAGGCCGTCGCGCTCCAAAGCGTGCAGGGCGGGGTAGAGCGTGCCTTCGCGAAGCTGCAAAGCATTTTCGGTGCGCTGCTCAATAGTTCGGGCCAAGGCGTAGCCGTGCCGGGGGCCGTCGCGCAGGGTGGCAAGAATGAGCAGGGACAAGCCGCCTTTGAGGTAATCCTGTGCAGGGCCGGCGGGGGAAGCGTTCTTCATACACCCATTATACATAGGTAATCTATGCGTGTCAAGTGGGGATTTTCAATCATGGCACCATCATTCGGTGTATGATGGCGGTGGGGAGGGGGTATCCGACTTCGTCCGTGTCGGCAGCGGATTTGATGACTGGCCTGCTAGGCTACGTCCTGCCCTTTAGACAAGACGCATGTAGAGCCGTAGATCATGCACGGAGTGTGTATAGGATTTATATCACAAACGCAAAGAAGTGGATCTCATGCGAACTTTTGTCGGCATTCGGATAAATTTCGTTTCTGCGTTAACCGATCGCCGCAATGATGCGCCAGTTGAACACAGCCGCCCGGTGGTGCGGCTTCGCTAAACGCTTGTACTGCTCGCTTTCCACGATTTTTCGGAAGTCGTCGAAGCTGCGGTAGCGCACTATCACAAGGTCGTCCCAATCATCTTCGCCGGACGCGACCAGCCCGGCTGCGCGATGGCCCACAAAGACCGGCTCAATGCCGGTGATGCCGAGTTCCTGCGCCACCTGCGAAAAGGCCGGAACGTAGCCCTGATACAGGGCGCTCCGCGCATCGAGCTGCGGATTGGTGACGGCTTCTGAGTAGGCGGCCTCCGGTCGGAACCAGAGTTGGTTCACCATTGTCACCGGCTCCGTGCCGAGTGCAGGCGCCGCAGCGTCAAGGGCTTCTGTCGTAAGTTCGTAGAGAATCATATTTGAGTTCCTGAGTTTTGACAAGGGATATTGCGATGTTATCTGCCGCTGCCATGCTGATGGTGATGATTGCCAAGGGAGCTGGCATTTCGCGTCCTCTGCTCTGCGTCATCTTTATACGCCATTATACAAATTCAATTTATGCGTGTCAAGAGGGCGTTGTTGACTTTGTCCGCTTCTTTTGCTTATAATGAGTTTGCAAAGAGGAATTCTTAATGATGGCAGGGAAGCTGGTCGAAAATTGGGTACATCTTTATCACGGTAGCATCAACGATGCTGCATATATTCAAGCTCATGGTTTTGACCCAGCACGTCTGCCGACTTGGGTGACGCGGGACCTGGCCGCAGCCCGCAATGCAATCAACTTAGCAATTCGCGCAGACCGAGGCCAGGATTTGGGTATCATTGAAGCCAGAGTACCAGAAGCGGACTTCAACGCGGTTCTCGCTTCCAGCGAACGCCCTTATCCTGGCTTTAACGGCACAATGCCCGGTTCCTCGGAAATCGTCCTGCGAACGCCGGAGCAGGCAGCGCTATTTAACCGTCATATTGTTAGGCTACCATGAAAACAAACGGCACACTTGCACAGATCATTCAGCGCCTCAATCGTTGGTTGTCTGATTTTTCTCTTGTTGTAACGGAAGAAAACCTACTGTTTGTGCATGACAGCGCGGTAGAATACCCGGTGGATAACCGCAGCCTGCGCTACGGTGTGCGTTGGGAAGATTTGATCACCGCAGAGAAGTTTTCTTGGGCGTTTGAGGAGATGTTGTCGGGCGGACCGGACTGGATTCACGCAAATTTGGTTCCCTTTGGCGACAACCAATTTCTTATCACGCTCTGCGCCGGGCGAAAAGTCGGTACTCCAAATCCAAGCATAAACATTAGCTATGAGCTGGACAAGATGGCAGAAGTAATTTCAACAAAGACGCTCGTGACAACGAGCTAAGGAGCATCACCTATGGCGGAAGTAGATTTAAAGGAACTCGCGGCGCAGCTTCGCGTGGACAGCATTCGGTGTACGACGGCGGCGGGGTCGGGGCATCCAACTTCGTCCATGTCGGCGGCGGATCTCATGGCCGTGCTGCTGGGCAAGTATTTGCGGTATGATTGGGCCAATTGGAAGTCGGCACCGGGCAACGATCATTTGATCTTCAGCAAGGGCCATGCCTGCCCCCTGTTATATTCTATGTTCAAGGCCGCAGGCGCAATCAGCGACGAAGAATTTCTGACCCTGCGTCAGTTCGGCTCCCGGCTGGAAGGCCACCCGAACCCGCATGTGACGCCGTACACGGATGTTGCCACAGGGTCGCTGGGGCAGGGTCTGCCGATTGGCGTCGGCATGGCTCTGGACGGCAAGTATCTCAGCAAGCTGCCCTTCAAAGTGTGGGTCGTGCTGGGCGACAGCGAAGTGGCGGAAGGCTCTATTTGGGAGTCCGTCGACAAAGCCGGCCACTACAAGCTGAACAACTTGGTCGCAATTCTAGACATGAACCGCTTGGGCCAGCGCGGCGAAACGGATTTAGGCTGGAACAGCGCCGTGTATGCCGCCCGCGCCGCCGCGTTCGGCGCACACGCCATTGAGATCAACGGCCACGATTTGGATGCCATTGATAAAGCGTATGCCGAAGCGCTGACCGTTACCGACAAGCCGGTCTGGATCATCGCCAAGACCGAAAAAGGCCACGGCGTTTCGTTTCTCGCCAACAAAGAAGGCTGGCACGGCAAAGCGCTGAACGCTGACCAGGCCAAAGATGCCATCGCCGAGCTTGGCGGCGAGCGGCACATCATCGTGGACGTACAGAAGCCGGACAACATCACGCCCGCCGTGATGCCGCCCACGCAGCCGCTGAAGCTGCCCGTTTACGAGATGGGAACCAAAGAAGCTACGCGCAAAGCCTATGGCGACGCGATTACGGCCCTCGGCGCGTTCCGGTCGGACATTGTCGCACTGGACGGCGAAGTGTCAAACTCGACGTTTGCGGACGAGTTCAACCATGCGTTCCCCGACCGCTTCTTTGAGATGTACATTGCCGAGCAGATGCTGGTCTCGGCGGCGGTCGGCCTGGCCGTGCGCGGCCACCGGACCTTCTCGTCCACGTTTGCCGCGTTCTTTAGCCGGGCGTTTGACCAGATCCGCATGGCGGCAATCTCGAACGCTACCATCAGCCTCAGCGGCTCCCATGCCGGCGTCTCTATCGGTGAAGACGGCCCGTCGCAGATGGCCCTGGAAGATTTGGCGATGATGCGGGCCGTGTTCGGCTCCACGGTCTTGTACCCCAGTGACCCGAACCAGACCGCGCATTTGGTTCAGCTTATGGCAGACCTGCCCGGCATTTCCTACATCCGCACCACCCGCGAAAAGCTGCCGATCCTGTACGGTGCCGATGAAACCTACGAAGTCGGCGGCTCCAAGCTAGTTCACCATTCGGACAGTGACCAAGTGGCCGTCATCGCCGCCGGCATCACGCTCCATGAAGCCAACAAAGCTTACGACACGCTCAAAGCGCAGGGTATCACGATCCGCCTGATTGACGCCTACTCGGTCAAACCAATTGACAAAGAAACCCTGCACCGGGCCGCCCAGGACACCGGCGGCAAGCTGGTCGTCGTTGAAGACCACTGGTTCGAAGGCGGCATCGGCGATGCCGTGCTGGACGCTTTTGTCGGCGTCGGTGACTATGCCCCTACAGTCGTCAAGCTGGCCGTCGAGCATATGCCCGGCTCCGGCAAGCCCGCCGAGCTGCTTCACGCCGCCAAGATTGACGCCGACGCCATCGTTGAAGCTGTCAAGTCCCTGCTGTAAACAAGCAAAGCAATGCAGTCAAGGCCGCTTCTAGAAATAGGAGCGGCTTTTTTGTTCTAAATTGTTATGGTACAATAGTATGGGGGAAAGACCATAATGCCAACGCAGAAACGTACTTATGCCTTGCCGCAGGCGACGATAGATAAGTTTGAACGGACCGTCGCGAGCGGGCAGCGCAGCGCAGCCCTTGCGCGTCTGATAGAGGACTGGCTGGAAAAGCAGGAGCAGGAAGCTTTGGAACGAGACATTATGGAGGGCTGCCGCGAAATGGCCGACGTTTATCTTGAAATCCAGCGGGAGTTCGAGCCGCTGGACGCGGAGGTAACCCGTGCTTATTATCCCGGCTGAACTCAAGCGGGGTGACGTCGTGCGCGTTCATTTAGACCCGACGGAAGGGTCGGAACAAGCCGGGGAACGTCCGGCTCTGGTTCTTTCGCCGGTCATCATCAACCGTCACTCTCCAATAATTTTAATCGCTCCCATCACGAGCAAGAAAACCGAGCGGATTTACCCGTTTGAAGCCTTCATGGAAGCCGGTGAGGGCGGCTTGCCCATGCGGTCTAAAGCGCTGCTGATGCAAACGCGCAGTTTAGACAAATCACGCCTTCTTGGTTACTATGGCCGGTTGAGCGATGAAACAATGCAGCAAGTAGATCAAGCACTCAAAGTTGCGGTCGGCTTGCGCTAAAGAATGGTTCGGGGCGACATGAACGAAGCAAGCCATATGTCCGAGACTGATGCTGCGGATGAGGCGATACGCCTGGCGTTTGCGGCCAAAAAGAACCAGTATCGGGATAATCCGAATTTCCGCCTGTCGTCGGCGGGGCCGCTGACATGGCTGCACCAAGTTCCCGGCTGGTTTGAAGTGGATGCGTTCTATGCCCGCGATTTTGACCCGCCTGCGGAAGTCGTTGCGGCAGTCCAAGCTTGTGCGCCGCACCCGCATCATATGATCAGCGTCCGGGGCGGTCCGTCGCTGCCGGACGGCACGACTGAAGAATATGCGCGTCTCGGTTACAAAGAATTGCCGGAGCCGCCGCAGCCGCTGATGCGCCTGCGGCTCTCCGGTACAGCGCCCACTATGTCCGCCTCCGAAATTGACTGTCAGGAAATTGGCGAAGGCATCTATCGCTACACGTTGAAGCAAGCCGAAACAGCGGTGTGCACGGCAGAAATCGTGTGGGCTGACGCCGAAACGATTTATGTCTCTGGAATGCAAACAATGCTCCGATACCGCCGGCTTGGATTGGCGACGGCTCTGCTCACCCAGGCCCATCAGGACGCTTACAAGGATGGGGCTTTAGTCAGCATTCTTTGGAGTTCGCCGATAGGACTCCCGTTCTATGTAAACCTTGGCTATGAAGTCGCCGTGACGGGACATGGGTTCATCCCAAATCCTGACGCATAGAACCTCAGCCCCTTATCTTTGCCCCGCGTCTTTGCCCCTCATCTTCTCGATTTTCACGTTTATCTTCTGCCGCACGTTGGTATACTTTACACGGCCTCTTGGACGAATCTCAAACCAGTTCCAGACTTGCCGCGGCACCGTGCGCGTGCCGTTAGAAAGCTTTTGCATGCAAGCTATTCAAGCCGACCTCCAGGTCAGTTTTCACTACGACGTTCACTTCACCACACACATTTTTGATCCTGAAAACCCGCTGTTGTCTTCTGTTGTCGCCGCTCGGAGCGAGCGGCTGCCGGCACGAATTTTGTTTGTCGTGGAAGAAGAAGTTGACCGGCTTCTTTCAGTGCGGCAGGCCATTGAAGAGTATTGCCAAAGGCACCAAGACATGCTGACGCTGGTCTGCCCGCCGCTGCTTTTGCCGGGCGGGGAACAGGTCAAGAACGACCCGCAGCACGTTATTACAGTGCAGCAGGCGGTCAACGAAACGGGTTTAGACCGGCACTCTTACTTAGCAGTTGTCGGCGGCGGGGCGCTTTTAGATGCGGTCGGCTACGCAGCGGCGACGGCGCACCGGGGCATCCGGCTTCTGCGCCTGCCGACGACGACGCTGTCCCAGAACGACTCCGGCGTTGGGGTCAAGAACGCGATCAACTTTTTCGGCAAAAAGAACTGGCGCGGGACATTTGCCCCGGCCTGGTCAGTGCTGAACGATTTCCACTTTTTGACGACTCAGCCGGACCGGGTCTGGCGCGAGGGGATTGCCGAAGCGGTCAAAGTCGCACTCATCAAAGACGCCGATTTTTTCAACTTCTTGGAAGACAGCACGGATGCGCTGGCGGCCCGTGAGATGGCTCCGATGCAAACATTGGTGCATCGCTGCGCCGCCCTCCATGTGCAGCACATCTGCACCGGCGGCGACCCGTTTGAGATGGGATCATCGCGCCCGCTGGACTTCGGCCACTGGTCGGCGCACAAGCTGGAGCAGATCACGGATTACCGCCTGCATCACGGCGAAGCGGTCGCCATCGGCCTGGCGCTTGACGTGACTTATTCTTACTTGCAGGGCTGGCTGACCGAAAACGACTGGCGGCGGGTGCTGGGTGTTCTGTCCGGCCTCGGCTTTGCGCTGTACGCGCCGGAGATGAGCGGCACCGACGAGCTGTTCCACGGCCTGCGCGAGTTCCGGGAGCATCTCGGCGGCGAGCTGACGATCCAAATGCTGGAGAGTCTTGGCACCGGCTTCAATGTCCACGAGATTGACGAAGAAGTCATGGCCCGTGCTATTGGCCTTTTGGAGCAGGAGTCACGCCGGTTCGATGACATCGGTGCGGCTGTGTCCGCTGACCGACGGGAGTTGGTTTCTCGATGACGGTTCCTATGCTGCTGCCGCTGCTGCGGGAGCTGAATGACCTCAAGCGCATCCGGGTCGCAGGGAAAACCGGCTCTCTTGCGGAGCGTTTGTTTCTGCGCTCCTGGGCGCGTCTCGCCAGCGGTGAGACGCTGGCAGACGTCGCGTTGAGCGAAACAGCCTCGGCAGTTGCGGCAGCACGTCTAGCAGGAATTGATGCCGAAGTCCTCGTAGCTGGCGGCTTTAATGCGGGCGAGCGTCTGGCCGTGCTTCAGTCCGGGCTGAATGCATCCGGCGGGCCGCTTGACGATGCCCTGCGGACGGCGCTGCACTCTGCGCTTTGCCCTGACCTGCTGCCGGATGCGGACGCGGCCTTGCTGCCGCCGTTTACGGTGCTTCTTGCCCAGCAGCCAAGAGCAGGAGCAACCCGGCCCGGCTTCCGGCGGGTGGTGCTTGAGCCTGCTGAAAACCACGCCGATCACTGCGGCATGGTGGCTGTTTATGGTGTCCTGGCCGCGCCGCTCTACGGGGCAGACCCCACGCAGGCGTTCCTGACAGGTTTGGCCCATCACCTGCACAATGCGTATCTGCCCGACGCAGGCGACGCTGGCGATGTGCTTTTAGGCGACAAGCTCAAGCCGCTGATGGAAGCGTTCCGGGCCAAAGCCATTGCTGAACTCCCCGAAGCCTTGCATCAGCCGGTGCGTGATGCCGTCTCGGTGGTCTATGAGTCAGACAGTCCTAATGCCAAAGCCTTCCAGACTGCCGACGTTTTAGACCGCGTATTAGAAATGGAATGGCACGCGAAGTCCGCCGCGTTCACCCTCAGCGTTGCGCTGGAAGACATGGACATCGTGCATCCCGGCCCCGTACAAGCGTTCCAAATGGAAATCATGCGTGAGGCCGGGCTGAGGCCGCTGGAAAGCAGCCGCGCATGACTTCACTAGTCAATTGGGGTATTCTCGGCTGCGGCTGGGTAGCGCGAGATTACGTCGCACCCGGCATCATCCATGCTCCCAATGCTCGCCTTGTGGCCCTTAGCGACCCCGATTTAGATGCCATGCAGGCCATCGCGTCTTTGACTTCCGGCACAACCGCAAGCCGTAACTTGGACACGTTCCTGCACACGCCGGGCTTGGACGCCGTTTATATCGCAACGCCGAACCATTTGCATCGCCCACTGACCGAAGCCGCTGCCCGCGCCGGCAAGCATGTTTTGTGCGAAAAGCCGATGGCAACGACTGCCGAAGACGCCGAAGTGATGGTCCGTGCCTGCCGGGACGCCGGGGTGCAGTACGGCACGGCGTTTGACCAGCGGTTTCAAGCGCGTCATCGAGAACTGAAAAAACTGGCATCGTCGGGCGCACTTGGCACAATCACGGCGGCACGGGTGCATTATGCCTGCTGGACGCCCGGCGACTGGGTTCCGCCGACGCAGGCCGCCCATGACAACTGGCGGGTAGATCCGGCGCGGGCGGGCGGCGGGGCGTTTATTGACTTGGCCCCGCACGGCTTAGACCTGCTGCAATGGATTGTGGGCGAGCCATTAGTCGAGATTGGCTGCCTGCTTCAACGCCGCGTCTTTGACTACCCGGTGGACGACGGTGCGGCTTTGATGGGCCGCTTTGCGAACGGGGCGCTTTTGACTCTAAACGTCGCGTACAACTGCCCGGATGCGTTCCCGCGCCGGACATTGGAGGTCATTGGCACCGAAGCTATGGCAATCGCGCACAACACGATGGGCCAAACGCCGGGCGGAACGCTGACGCTGGTGGATGCCCGAACCGGCGCGGCGCACGAAGTCGTTATCCCTGAAGCTGAAGACGTGTCGCCGTTTCAAACGCAGATTGCCGCGTTTTCGCAGTCGCTTTTGGACGGCGTACCGTTCCCGTTCACCCCGGAGCGTGACCTGCACACGATGCGCCTGCTCGAAGTGGCCCAAGCCAATGCGGGTGGAGTGCGGGTGTAACAAGAAATCAAGAGCCACGGAATAAAGTCCGTGGCTCCGTTCTGGAGTCAGTTTGACACCCTACTTATGCACAAACTGCGGCTTTTGGCAGCGCCATTTTGCCGTGCCGCCGACCTGCCCGGTTTGCACCGACTTCCGGCACACGCCGCCGGAAGACGGCTTTTATTTTCTGACGCCGGACGAGGCTAATGCCGAGACGCGGACAGTCTGGACTGGGACAGACACGGATATTGTGACGTTTTCGACGGACCCGCGCATCGGCATCGGGCCAAATGGGTATTTAATCAAGCACCCGGCAGGCAATGTTTTCTTTGATTGCACTGCGTATTACAGCTCCCAAGCACTGGACTTGATTGCCTCGCTTGGCAGCATTCGGTGGCTTTCGGCGTCCCACCCGCACGCTTACGGAGCGTTGTGGCAGCTTCAAGATCGGTTCGCGCCGACCGTTATGGTGCAAGTGGAAGACCTGCCCTGGACCAATGCGTTTGAGACCCAG
>CAXTRL010000090.1:6916-11370 GCA_964246575.1 uncultured Armatimonadales bacterium | reverse complement strand
AAGGCGACATTCGGCAGCCGATTTTGTGCTTCACCGGCCCTCCCGGCGTCGGCAAAACGAGCCTTGCCAAGTCCATCGCAAACGCGATGGGCAAGAAGTTCGTCCGCATCAGCCTCGGCGGGACGCATGACGAGTCAGAGATTCGCGGCCACCGCCGGACCTATATTGGGGCTTTGCCGGGCCAGATCATCCAAGGCATCAAGCGGGCGGAAACTAATAATCCGCTGTTTGTTTTGGACGAGATTGACAAGGTCGGCGCGGACTACCGGGGTGACCCGTCTTCGGCGCTCTTGGAAGCGCTGGACCCGGAGCAGAACGCGACGTTCCGCGACAACTACTTGGACGTGAACTTCGACCTGTCCAGAGTGCTGTTCGTGACCACGGCGAACCAATTAGACACGATCCAGCCGGCTCTACGGGACCGCATGGAGATCATCGAGTTGTCGGGCTACACGGAAGAAGAGAAAGTCCAGATTGCCGTGCGCCATTTGGTGCCGAAGCAGATCGCCGAGCATGGCCTGACCAGCGTCAAGTTCACCGAAGACGGCGTCAAGGCTCTTGTTCGGGGCTACACCCGCGAGGCAGGCGTCCGCTCTTTGGAGCGCCAGATTGCCGCCGTCTGCCGCAAGGCCACCCGCGAGTTCGCGGACGGGCGCAAGTCGCCGATGACAATCAATGCCAAGCAGGTGGAGAAGTACCTCGGCTCGCCGCGCTTTGAGTACGAGGAAGTGGCCGAGCGCACCGAGCAGCCGGGGGTCGTCACGGGCCTGGTTTGGACTCCGGTCGGCGGCGACGTTGTGTTCATTGAAGCGTCGCAGATGACCGGCGGCAAGGGCCTTCATTTGACTGGCCAGTTGGGCGACGTGATGAAAGAGTCGGCGCAGACGGCCTTGTCGTATGTCCGCGCTCATGCGGGGGCATTGAACATCGCGCCGGACTTCTACGAAAAGTCCGACCTGCACATTCATGTCCCGGCGGGCGCGGTGCCGAAGGACGGCCCTTCGGCGGGCGTCACGATGACTTCAGCCATCGCGTCGCTTTTGTCTGGCCGCCCAATCAAGCCGGCGCTGGCAATGACCGGCGAAGTGACGCTGTCAGGCAAGGTGCTTCCCGTCGGCGGCATCAAAGAAAAAGTGCTGGCGGCCAAGCGAGCCGGGATCAAGACAATCATCCTGCCGGAGCGCAACCGCAAGGACTTGACCGAAGACATTCCTGCCGATCTTCGCAAGGGGATGTCGTTCATCTTCGCCACCAATGTGCAGGAAGTCATTGACGCTGCGCTTCAGCCGATGGACGCGCCCAAGGCTGAGAAGCCGAAAAGCGGCGCTCGCTTGAAGACAATGGAAGCCGCCCCACCGTCCGCCGACATCACGGCAAACGTGCCAAGCATGGCATGACGTTGAATAGGACAAGCCCCTGCCTCAATCGAGGCGGGGGCTTTTTTGCGACCCATATATTAAAACGTACGTTTGTACGACGAGGACGCTGGGAAAGGCCGCTTTTGCACCGGTATCATTCTGATTACTTCGTATCAGCACTGGCTACCCGGAGAGCAGGGCCGGAGGATATGGGACTAAGATTGATGAACAGCGGTTTTCTCGTCGTAGGCGATGATGTCGGCGTAGGATTCGGGGCGGCGCTGTAGTTCTTCCAGATCGTAAGCCCGCTGAAGGTTCAGCCAAAGCTGCGGGGTTGTGCGAAAATATCGGGCGAGGCGCAGAGCAATGTCTAAAGTCACCGGTGAATGCCCCTGCACGAGATCTGAAACGCACTGGCGGCTCATCCCTGTGTCTTTTGCAAGCTGGTTGACGGAAATATGCAGCGGCTCCAAAAAGTCCAACTTTAAAATATCGCCGGGATGAATGTTTTCTAGCTGTTCCATAGTTGTTCAGTGGTAGTCTACGATTTCCACCTGCTCCGCGTCTGTTCCGGTCCAAACAAAGCAAATGCGCCATTGATCGTTTACGCGGATGCTGTGCTGCCCGACACGATTTCGTTTCAGCGCTTCCAAGCGATTGCCCGGCGGCGAGCGCAAGTCTTTCAAGGCGGCGGCATTGTCCAGATACCTCAGTTTGCGCCGGGCAGCATTTTGGATATTCGGCGGCAAAGCCGCAGAAACGGTTCCTTTAAACACCTTTTCGGTGTTCTCATCCTTGAAGCTGATAATCATAGCGGCAACAAAAACAGTTTACCACAAACGGCCCGGTTTCTCAGAAGTCTGCGGGGGCTTTTTGCTGCGTGGTACAATGGCTGTCGTGATGCAGCGAATTATTATTGTAGGCTCAGGAGGCTCCGGCAAATCTACGCTGGCGCAGCGGATTGGCGGCGTTTTGGGTTTACCCGTAGTGCATTTGGACCGCTTGCTGTGGAAGCCCGGCTGGGTGCGGCTTTCACCGCCGGAGCAGGAAGCTGTCGTTGCGGAGGCTGTCAGCGGCCCGCGCTGGGTTGTGGAGGGAGATCACATCCGCACTCAGCCGGTGCGTTTTGCGGCTTCGGACATGATTATCTTTTTGGACTTTTCGCGCCGGGTTTGTTTGTGGCGCACTATGAAGCGGTTCATCTTAAACTACGGCAGAAGCCGGCTGGGCATGGCGGGGGGCTGCCCGGAGCGGCTGAATGGAACGCTCTTGAAGTGGGTTTGGCGCTACCCGCTGGACAACCGCGCCCAAGTCATTGATAACATTGAGCGATATGCGCCGGACCGCAAAGTCGTTGTTCTGCGTTCTCCGAAAGAAGTGAAGCGGTTTCTTGACTTTATAGTGTGAGCAGGATATAACAGAAAAGACAGCCTGATAGAAGGCTGTCTTTCCCAAATTGGGCAGGAAGGAGGTGACTCCTATGCTCAAGAAACTGCGGCGGGCATTGATCAAAATACGCCCCGTCGCTCAAACCATCGCGGCGATTGTATCAGCAACCGCTGCGATTATCCGAATCCTTAAATACTTTGGTTTTTAAGGACTAGGGACAAAAGGGGGACTGCTGCAAGGCAGTTCCCTTTTTGTTTTGCTGTGTGAATGCCGGAGCGTCCCCCGAACATTCACCGCAGCAAACCTGTGTTACGCAAAACATGCTGCCGTATGCCCATGCGTATTGTCTGCCATTAGTATAGCGTGTATTTTTGGTTTTGTAAACATTGTAACCACAGTATCGGTGATTTTGGCCCGTTCTGCTACACTGAATTATGATGTCTCCATTCTTGACGCCTTTGCTTCTGCGGCGGCTGGCGCTTTCGGTGCTGCTGGTGGCGGATATTCTGTATGCGGTATATCTCGCGCCGAAGGGCGACCCACCGGGCAATTTGTTCCTAGAGCTGGCATTGGGACAGGGACCGGCGCGGAACCCAGCGGTTTGGGGCGTGTTTCAGCTTCTCGGCGTCATTCCCTTGATGTACTGGGCGCTGCTGTTTCCCGACGGACGCGGACAGCGGGTGTGGGCGTGGCCGTTTGCACTGGGAATGATGGCGCTGGGGTCGTTTGCGCTGCTGCCGTATTTGATTTTGCGCCGGGACTTCACACGGGCGGTGCCGGGAAATCCGAGCCTGGCGGCGCGGTGGTTTGGAGGCCGCCCGTTTGCGGTCTTTGTCGCCGTGGCGCTCGCCGCGCTGCTGTTTACCATCATGGTCTGGGGCAATTTGGCGGACTATGTGTTCTGGTTCCGCCGCTCCAATTTCATCAACGTCATGACGGTAGACTTGATGGTGCTGACGCTGCTGTTCCCTACCCTGCTGCGCGATGACATGACCCGGCGAGGCGTGTCCGACGACAGCACGCTGGGGCGGATTGCACTGGGCGTGCCGCTGCTCGGTCCGGCGTATTATTTGGCGCGGCGTCCGGCAGAAAAAGCCTAAATGTTCAGGTTGTCCAGCGTACTGCGCAGGGCGGCGCGGGCGGTGTCGGCTTCGGCGCGGGAACGCTGGGCGGAAGCGCGAAGGGCAGCGATGCGGGTTTCCTGGGCGTCCAGCTCGCCGACATAGCGTTTGTAGAGGGGCGAGGTACGATCCAAAGCGCCCATGTTGCGGCGGATGCGGTCCTGCTCGGCGGCAAGCTGGGCGACTTGGCTGTCGGCGTCGGCGGCTTGTTCGGTCAGCGTTTGGATGTGGCGGCGCTGCCTGGCGATGTCGGCCAGTGCGGCGCGGGTGGCGGCGGGGACTTCCTGGTCATCAAGGTAATACGCGAATGTATTCAAGTCGCCGTCCAGCAGAGCGACGGTGGAAAAGTTAGGCGTTTCTGTGATGACGTCTAGGGTCGCAGTCTTGCCGGCGGCGACGGGAACCGCGAAACGGTAGACGGTCGGTGTGCGCTCGGCGGACGCGGCGGGCGCGATCAGCTTGGCCTGCGCGTCAAACGGATGCTCCACCAGCACGGTCTTATCGGAGAGTGCCCGGCTCTTGAAGACGTATTTGGTTTCGGAGCGCTGGCGCGTGGTGATGGTCAAGACGCCGCTGTGAACGGCAA
>CAXTRL010000090.1:0-6906 GCA_964246575.1 uncultured Armatimonadales bacterium | reverse complement strand
GATCAGTGTCCGGCGCGGCTGATCGGCATACAGGTACTGCCGTTCGCCGCGAATGGATAAGTCCACGGCGTAGGAAATCAGGCGCGTTTCGCCGGGCGTGACATCTTCCATGACGGCGTCACCGGCATAAGTGCCGCCGTCAAAAAGAGTGACCGGGCCGCCTTTCAGGTGCAGCTTGGTGTTGTTGTGGAGGCGCACGGCGTTCAGCGGGAAAGTCGGATCGGTGTCGGCGTTATAAAGCGAGACTTTATCGGCGGTGATGTCTTGAGCGACCACGGGAATCATCGCCGCCTGCTGACGCGGCAGCGTCACCGGTGTCGTGATGTCATACGCAAACTGCTCCCCAGCCTCTGCTCCATTCGCCTGCGCGGTTACGCTGGGGTTGTAAGGGACGCCGGGCCGCCCGGCTACCAGTCCAGGAAATTGGTACAGATTGTTCGGCTGCGATCTGACTTTTTGCTCTTCATCGGCGGTGATGACCGAAGCGGTTGAAGTTTGTGTTCTGGAAACCAGCGGCGCTACAATGCGTGACCCACTGGCGGCGAAGACCTTTTCCAGAGAGAAATCTTGACGCTGAGTGGTGCCTTGAGTGATTGTCGCTGTCAGCGTCACCGGCTGAAAAGTGGCCGAGGACACCTGAAGTGTCACAATACCGGGGTCTTCCCCAGTAAAGTTGTAGTTGCCGGAGGGGTCAG
Organism: uncultured Armatimonadales bacterium; assembly: GCA_964246575.1. Classification (GTDB taxonomy): domain Bacteria; phylum Armatimonadota; class Armatimonadia; order Armatimonadales; family Capsulimonadaceae; genus JANXMY01. The sequence continues at coordinate 6,211 of CAXTRL010000090.1, read as the reverse complement.
TCCTGGTTATTTCGCCGGTTCCCAGGATCAAAACTTGTGCGCCGACTATGGGCTGCCCAGTCGTGCTTCGGACAGTGCCGATCAGAGTGCCAGTCGATGCGCCAGACGCGCTTGCTTGCATGTCGCTGTCGTGGGTTTGGGGTGTGGGTGAGGCGATGATGTCCGCCTGAACGACCGGGCGCGGCAGGTACAAGGGCTGGTACAAGTCTTGGATGAACGAAATTGGGCGGCCTGAAACAAGCGACAGGTGAATGGCGGACCAGTCTTCATCGCTTGTGTTTTCGACTAAGGCCCAGCCCTGGAATGCGGCGTGGCCGGCGTCACCGAGCAGCAGGCGATACGAAATCTTCCACAGCGGCGACTCGGTGATGTAGCCAACTGAGACCGGACGGCGGCCTGAACCCGCAAAGTGCAGCGTGACGGTGCGCCGCTGGTTGTCCGACCCCGACGCAAGCGTGGTCAAGGCTGCCCGGAACTCCTGGTCTAAACGCGCATCCAGCAGCTTGATTTGGACAACATCGTCCAAACGCACCGAAATTAGGCCGCCGGAGCCGAGCAAATTGAGCGTGTCTATCGTAGACATGGTGTTGTTCGGCCCAGTGACGGGCTTCGACTCGACGCTGACGATCTGGCCGGTTTCGACCATTTTGGATGCTGTTGTAATCTGCACCGATGCGCCCCGAAGCTGGTTCAGCAGCTCGGCCCGGCTTTGCGGCGTGGTGACATCAATCGCGAACGACTGCAAAGTCCGGCCAATCGGGTCCCGTGCGCCGTAGATGACCGGCTGAACCCGGCCCTGGGTATCAATCAGGGTCAGCGACTTGAGCAAGTCATTGATTTGGGCCGTGCGGAAGGTCAGCGGCACGGCAGCGTCGCCGGAAACGGAGCCGTCGCGCTCAATGTAGGAAACGCCGGACGTGAAGACGGTCACCTGCTTGATCGGCAGCGGGCTGGGCGCGGCGGCAGGCGGCGTCTGCGCGAAGGCAGGAACGGCGAAAGCGAAGAAAGCCAGGGTCAGGATGGGTTTCATAAGATAAAGAGTCCCCCTAGCCCCCAATAATGGGGGAACTGGAGTAGGAGCAAGCCAAAGCTTTCCTGTTCTTTTCATGTTCCGGTTCCCCCATTATTGGGGGCTAGGGGGACTCTCACACTTCGCGGCGGTCGAAAATCAGCGCGGCGATGGTGATTAAGATGGCGGAATAAACAATTGCAATGAGAATCGCCTGCTCCATAAAGAACGTGTGATTGGTGATGACCAGGTTCGGCGACAAAATCTGGTTTTGGACGTTGTACTTGGTGAAGTCCGGGATCACCGCGTGGATGACCTTGAAGACCAGCACGACGATGGGATTTTTGGGGTGTGCCGGGTCGGCGTTCGGGTCCGCCAGCGCTTCCGTGACCGACGACGACAGGCCGAGCAGAAAGATCGCCAGGGTCAAAAAGAAGTTGACGAACGGGGACACGAACACGGAAAAGAACATGGCAATCGCGCAAACCAGCAAAATCTGGAACACCAAAAGCAGAACACCCTGGCAGGCCGAGATGGCTTCACTGGAAAAGCCGCGCTCTTTGATCAAAAACAGCAGAAGAAACACAGCCGACATGAACAGCACGCTGGCAAGCACGGTAACCAGGCCACCCAGAAACTTGCCGCATAAAAATTGGTAGCGGTGAACCGGCTTGGAAAGAATCGTGTAGATCGTGCGCCGCTCAATTTCAGTCGGCAGCAGATTGATGCCGAGAATGACGGAAATGAAAACGCCGATCAGGCCGATGACGCCGAGGCCGAGCGTTTTCACAACCAGCGTGTCTTTGCCAGGCTGAAACGAAGAATTGGCGGCTCCGAGGATCAAAACAACGGCGGCGACCGCCAAAAAGATGAGCAGTGTCCGGCGGCGGATGGCCTCTCCGAAAGTGCCGCCTGCGATCAGCAAAATAGTATTCATAAAAGCGTGTGTGCGACTCCTTTGTCTTGCCGTAATCCAGAAGATCTATGTAGGGATCTCCTTTATCATACCAGAGGAAAGCGCGTTTGGCAAGATGCCGCCGCACCGGAGCGGCTCACAGCTCGCGGCAGGCGAACGAATAGCAGGCGAAAAAGAGGATCGCCCAAATGTAGCAGACGGCATACGCCGCCGTTTGCGCCAAACTGCTGTTTGGGACAACCAAATGATGCACCAGCGCGTCGCTGAAATTAAATGAGGCGAGGTCCGGCAGCGCTGTATAAAGAACAGCAATGGTTGCTTTGTTCCAAAGCGGCTGCGGATGGCCCATCAGCGTCCCATAAAGCGCGGTTTTGACGTTCCCCAGCAGGCAGACCAGCAGCGACAGGAACCAGGCCATCGGCGCGGACAAAAACGTGGACAGCCACAGTGCGACCGCGCCGAGAATGGCGGCTTCTAAAAAGTAGAACGGAACCACATAGCCCAGGGCGGCATCCACATGGCCCACCGTCTGCCATTCCAGCAGCGCCACAGCGGCAGTCATCGCGGCCATGCCCGCCCCTACCGCAGTCATTCCGCCCAAATACTTTCCCGCGACAAGCTGCCAGCGCCCAACCGGCTTGGCAAGCACCGGATAAAGCGTTTTTTGTTCCAACTCGCCCGGCAGCAGCGGAACCAAAACAGTGACCGTGATCAGCGAACTCATCAAAAAGATAGCCGCCAGGCAAAGGTCCGCGAGAACTTTGCGCTGCACCTGCTGGTCAAAACGGGCCAGCGCCGTTGCGCCGAGCAGCAGGGCGACGCTCAGGAGCAGCAGAACCAAAAATCCTTGCCGCCGCACGCTTTCCAGCAGGGTCAGCCGGGTGATGATGCCGATGGGACGCAGGGCGTTCATAGCTCCGCCTCGTTTCGTGCGCCGTGTCCCAGGCCGGATGCGAGATGCGTTCCTGTGTAGTCCCGCAGGCGGAAGCCCGCTTTTTGCAGCCGCGCCCGATCCAAAAGGGCCACCTGCGCGGCAGGGACCGTATAAGTTGCCGGGTCGCCGTCGCTGACGAACTTTTCCCTTTTGTGCGCTTCCAGATCCGCCAGCCAGTAGCGGATCGTGTTCAAGCTGCCGGGCTTTGTATGCTCGTCGCCGGGAATAATGCGCGGGATCGCGTAAGGCCTGAACGCTTTGGAAAGCGGAGACGGCGCGGGATACCAGCCGGCCTGCATCGCGCAGACGTGATGGTACGTCACGCCGCCGCTCTGCCCGCGAATAACAAGCTTTTTGTGATGCGGGAACACGCCGTAAGGCAGGGCCAATGTCTGAATATCATAGCCCGGCAGGTAATGGTGGATGCCGGCAAATCCGCCGGCAAATTCCTGTTCCACTTCGGCGTCGCTCATGCGCTGCATTCCCATGTAGTGATGCAGGGTGTGGTTGCCGATCTCGAAGCCGTCCTGGACCAAGCGCGTCATCTTTTCCTGGGCAAATGCATCTTGATCCGGCAGGGAAGCGTCATGCGGCACGGCAAACGGCTTCGGCATCTTTGGGTCTTCGTCGGTCAGCACAAAGAACGTCGCTTTCAGGGGCCAGTCCGGGTGCCGGGCGTGCATGTCTTCCAGAATACCGACCGCGCAGTTGGGGCTGACTTTGCCCGGCGCGGTTTCGCTGAACTGGCCGACTAGCGCGTCATCAAACGTGATAATGACGGGGGATTTTCCTGCCGGGCAGTCAATCTTGCCCTGCGCGTAATCCGCCAGCGTGATCGGGCGGTACTGATGGGCGTACAGCCATTCCATGTCTTTGCGGAACTCGGCGGCGGGATACTCGTAGCCGCCGAATTTCTCTGACTGGATCAGGTTGTGGTACTCCAAAATAGGAACCTGGCCCGCTTCGTTGGGCTGCACTTTGGTCAAGTCCAGCGGCAGAATGTAAGCGGCAGGCGTTACGGCTGGCTTGGGCGCGGCGGCTTGATGCGATTGCCCGTGACAGCCCGCCGCGACAGCCGCGACGGATGCAAGCAGAGAAGCAAGAACGGCAGGCCGGGCTTGCAGATTAAGATTAAAAGTGCGTGTTATTGTTTTGCTCCTGCCTGCTGAAGCAGGCTTGCGATTTTGGGTTGGTTTCGTTCGCGGGCGTACATGAGCGCCGTTTTGCCGGTTTTGTCCCGCTGCGTGACATCCGCGCCGTGCGCGAGCAGCAGTTTGACAATGGGAATACTGCCATGCTCAGTTTCATGCATCAGGCAAGTATAATTGTTGTCTTCCGCCGTGTCCGGGCTGGCTCCCTGGTTTAATGCCTGCGCCGCTTCCTGGGTGTCGCTGCGCTCAATAGCGGCAATTAAAAACAAGGAAATGCCGGCCTGCCGCGCTTTAATTTTGTAAGTCCAGGCGGTTCCGGCGAATGCAACCAGCAGGACCAGAACCGGCACCAGAGAGCCGTAGTTTTTCCAAAAGGTCTGCGCGTGCATTATCCAATGGTCCGCTGAATGAGCCAGTAGCTGCCCATCAGCACCACCCAAACCGAGCAGACACGGATGATGGACGGCCAGCTCATGCCGCCATACTTGGCTTTTTTGTCCACGTCCTTGCGCCACAGCATCAGCAGTGGGAAGCAGGCCGCGCAGATGATCACCTGCGCGATTTCCACGCCGCCGTTGAACGCCAGCAGGCACCAGGCGAGTCCCTGCTGGGGCAGGCCGACTTCGCGCAGCGTGTCGGAGAAGCCGAACCCATGCACCAGGCCAAACGATGAAGCAATCCAAAAGCGGTGCTTCATGACGCCCTCCGCCGCCCCTTTTTCCAAGCCTTTTGTTCGGTTAGCGTAAATGTTTTCCGCACCGATGTAGATAATAGACAGGGCGATAAAAATATCGCAGATGCGGTTTGGAATCACGACAATGGACAGCGCCGACAGTGCCAGCGTGATGGAATGGGCGATGGTGAAGCCGGTTAGCGTCTTGATGAGGCCGTGCAGGTTCGTGGACACCATCAGCAGGCCGACAATAAACAGCATGTGGTCCGGGCCGGTAAAGATGTGGTTGATGCCGAGCAGCATAAAGTCATACAAGTTGTGCAGCAGGTTGACGGTCAGCGCCGACGGGTCAATAGTCACCGGCTGGCCCTGGGTCAGCGTCTTTTGCAGGCCGTTGATGGAGACAATGGTTTTAGAGTTTGGCAGGTAGTCGAACAGCGTTGAGGTCATGGTCAAAACGCCCTTGCTTGCAGGGGCGGCGCTTTGCACCGGCGCGGGCGGCCCGGACGTTTTCACTGGCTTCGGCTTCACGGCGGCTTTGGACGGATCAGGGGCGGGCTTGATGACAGACGCGGTGCCGGGCTTGTCGTAGTGTAGGGACAGGTGGTAGCGGGACTTGGTCGGGTCCATCTGCGCCTGATAGCTGAACTCGGTCAGCTTTCCCGTCAGCGAAACGCCGTCAATGGCAAGATGGAAATGGTCATTGATATATTTCTCGACGCGATCTTCGGCGGGCTTGGTGAACCCGTCGCCGACCCGCTCGGCGGGCGTGATGCTGTTGCCGACTGTGATGTCTTGAATGTTGCCGGTAATAATTGCCGATAAGAATGTCTGCTGCGGATAGATCGTCACAATAACCGGCTCGACTTGAAGCGGATGCGCCGAAGCCGGCGGAATAAAGGCAGGCAGAACGCAAAGTAGAAGAATAGCAGGCAGCAGAAAGATTTTGACTGCCAAGATGCGGAAATCCATGATCAACATAGCAAGCTCTCCTGAAACTTTGAGCGGTCTTAGTTCAGAAATCTTATTTCTGAAACCGTTTCCATGCCTGCAAGCCAAGCGCTAGGACGCCGCCGACGATGCCCGCGCTGAGAAATCCGGTTGGGCAGGAAGGCTGGCCGCAAAAGGGGCAGGTGCCGCCGGTGGCCGCGTACAGGCCGGAAAAACCGAGCCAGCTCCCGGCCAGCCGCAGAAGATGGCTGCGCCACGGCACGGGCGGCGCGTCCGCAGGCGGCGGCGCGTTGTCCGTGCCGGCGTGTTCTTCTAAAGAGGACTGTGCCGGGAAGCTGGTTTTATGCATGAATACTTCTCCATTGCATGAGGGAGCTTGGTTCCTGTAGCGAGACAGGCCGTGGTGGTAGGTGCGGTCGGACGCATGGAGGTCACGGTCAGCCCCGTGCAGGTCCCGGTCCATGCGGTGCAGGTCACGGTCTTCCCGTGCCTGGGCTGCCGTATGGTGCCGGCTGTGATGATAAGCGCGGTCGGCGGCGTGGAAGCGGGCGTCTTCGGCGTGGAACGCCCGGTCCGA
>CAXTRL010000089.1:0-11441 GCA_964246575.1 uncultured Armatimonadales bacterium | reverse complement strand
GGGCAGTTTGAGCGGACGCTGATTATTTGCGACGAAGGCGGCTACGTTTCTTACTTGGAAGGCTGCACCGCGCCGATGCGTGATGAGAACCAGCTTCATGCGGCCTGCGTCGAGCTTGTCGCCATGAAGGACGCCACCATCAAGTATTCAACGGTCCAGAACTGGTATCCCGGCGACAAGGACGGCAATGGCGGCATCTACAACTTTGTCACCAAGCGCGGCATCTGCAAGGGCGACAACGCCAAGATTTCGTGGACGCAGGTGGAAACGGGCAGCGCGATTACCTGGAAGTACCCGTCGTGCATTTTGCAGGGCGACAATTCGGTCGGCGAGTTCTACTCAGTTGCGCTGACCAACAACAAGCAGCAGGCCGACACCGGCACGAAGATGATCCATCTCGGCAAGAACACGCGCTCCACGATTGTCTCCAAAGGCATTTCGGCAGGCCGGGGTCAGAACACTTACCGGGGCCTAGTCAAGATCAACCCCGGCGCGGAGAACGCCCGCAATTATTCCCAGTGCGACTCGCTTCTTTTAGGCGACCGCTGCGGAGCGCACACGTTCCCGTACATTGAAGTCAAGAACCCGACAGCGACTGTGGAGCATGAAGCGTCTACGTCCAAGATCGGCGAAGACCAGATCTTCTACTGCAACCAGCGCGGCATTTCTACTGAAGACGCTGTGAGCATGATCGTCAACGGCTTCTGCAAAGAAGTCTTCCGCGAGTTGCCCATGGAGTTCGCCGTTGAAGCCCAGAAGCTGCTCGGCGTCAGCCTGGAAGGCAGCGTCGGCTAAGGAGAAACGAGATGGCATTCCCAGACCGTTTAGAAGACGTAAAGCGCCTTGTTGAGCAGCACCGGCAGCTTGAGCATCAAACGCTTCTGCTGGCGGTTTACTTTAATCGCCCGGAAGACCCGGACAGCGTATACCTGTTGGAAGTCATTTCGCAGCTTGGTTATGATGAAGTAAGTGATGACAATGAGCTGTTCGAGATGTCGTATGGTTCGACTGAAGGTTTTCGGGTTCCAATAGGTAGTAGGCTCAACATCATTCTCACCAATGCCGTTGAGTTGCGCGTTGCGATTGAAAAGCAGTGGGATTCGCTGAGGTCGCTCCTGGCGGCTGTGGAGTTAGGGCCGGAACAATATCAAGTGATTTTCAGCACTGGTGTTGGTGATGACCTGATATCTCTTTTACGGCAGGAATTGGTTGCGGCATGACCGAGTCGGAGGCATGGCTTAAACAGGTCGAGTCAGACTTTGCGGCGGCGGAGGCCGTGTTCAATCCAGGAAAAGCCAGCACCTACTGTCAATCCATATCCAAGTACCAGCAGGTTGTCGAAAAGTCAGTCAACGTGATCGATGCCGTTTTGCGGGAACAGGGCATTCTGTTTCAACGGGCAAAGGCAGAACATTATCCCCTCAAGATGATTAACCGCCTCGTCCGTCTGTCACTCCGACGGGAGTCTGATCTCGCAACAAATATGCAGCGTTTGTTCACTCGCTGGAACGCTGACATTTATGATTTGTGCGATCTTGCGCCTGCACTGCCGCTTGAAGGCGAACTTTACCAGCGTAATACCGAGTATCCTTTCCAAAATGAGGACGGGACTTGGACTGCACCCGCCGATACCGACAGCTTCACAGCAGCTCAGGTGCAACGGTTTAGCATCGTTGCGAAGAACCTCCGCAAAGAAGCACAGTTGATCGTAACAGCCGCAAGGCTTAATAAACTATAGGGAGAAATGCACAGATGGCAAGTAAGTATGTAATTCAGATCAAGGGCTGGCCGGAGCATCACGATGTTACGACGCATACCGAGCAGGAAGCCCAAGTCAAAGCGATGGAGCTGGTTAAGAAGTCCAACGCCGAGGGCGTCGACATGAAGGCGCACGGCGGGCGGCATGACGGCAAAGACCACCACTGGGAAGGCACCAGTGAGAACGGCCATCCGCGCGAAATCAAGATTGTCGTCGGCGAAGGCAAAGTGTCTTAGTTAGATTTTTGGAGAGCGATATGGCATTACTGGAAGTCTCGGGCCTGCGGGCGCGGGTTGAAGAAAAAGAAATTCTCAAGGGCATCAACTTGACCGTCAACGCAGGCGAAGTTCATGCGATCATGGGGCCGAACGGCTCCGGCAAAAGCACGCTGGCAGGCGTTTTGTCCGGGCGAGACGCTTACGAAGTCACCGGCGGCGAAGTGCTGTTTGAGGGGAAAGATTTGCTGGATTTGGAACCCGAAGAACGGGCGCAGGAAGGCTTATTTTTGGCGTTTCAGTACCCTGTGGAGATTCCCGGCGTCAACAACACGTATTTTCTCAAAGCCGCGCTGAACTCCATTCGCCGCTACCGGGGCGAGGAAGAACTAGACGCCGCGCAGTTCCTGAAGCTGGTGCGCGAAAAGATGAAGGTGCTGCACATTGACCCCAGCCTCTTGAACCGGCCCGTTAATGAAGGCTTTTCGGGTGGGGAAAAGAAGCGCAATGAGATCTTTCAAATGGCTGTCCTAGACCCGAAGCTGGCGATCTTGGACGAGACAGACTCAGGCCTAGATATCGACGCGCTGAAAGTCGTTGCCGACGGCGTCAACGCCCTGCGTAGCCCGGAGCGGGCAGTTATTGTCGTGACGCATTATCAGCGTTTGCTGAACTATATCATCCCCGATTTTGTTCATGTCTTGTCAGGCGGCAAGATCGTCAAATCCGGCGGCAAAGAACTGGCGCTGGAACTCGAAGCCCAGGGCTACGGCTGGCTGGAAGGCAAAGACGCGGAACAGAAAGAATTGGTTGCGGCATAATGACTGAAACGATGCAAATCACCGAAAACAGCTACTTGCGCGACTTCACGGGGTCCAACAGCGGCAGCGATGCGCCCGGCCCGGAGTGGCTGTTGAACCTGCGTCAGTCGGCGGCAATGCGCTTCGCCGAAGTCGGCTTTCCGACCCGGCGCAACGAAGAGTGGCGCTTTACCAATGTTTCGCCGATCGCCGAAACGCCGTTCACGCTGGCGACAAAAGCCGATAGTGCGATGACCGCAGACGCGCTGGCGCACTACAGCTATGAGGGCATAACCGGAACGCAGCTCGTGTTCGTCAACGGCCATTTTCAAGCGGGCTTGTCTTCTCAGACGTTCCCGGCAGGCGTCACCGTCAGCACACTGGCGGCGGCGATGGAAGCCAGCCCGGAGCTGATTGAAGCGAACTTGGGCCGCTACGCGAAGTTCACGACCCAGGCGTTTGTCGCCCTGAATACGGCGGCGCTGGAAGACGGCGCGTTTGTGCATCTGAGCCGTAATGCGGTCATTGATCAGCCAATTCATCTCTTGTTCCTGTCTACGCCGCACGGCGGGCCGACGATCTCGCACCCGCGCACGCTGATTATCGCCGAAGAGAATTCGCAGGCGACGCTGGTAGAAAGCTACTCGGGAACGCCGGGCGCGGTCTACTTTACCAATGCCGTCACGGAAGTTGTGGCGGCAGAAAACGCCGTTTTGGACCATTACAAAGTCCAGCGGGAAAGCGTCAAAGCCTATCATGTCGCAACCATGCAGCTTCAGCTTGCCCGCGGCACGAACTTTTCGTCGCACTCGGTCGGCCTCGGCGGCCTCTTAGTTCGAAACGACGCCAATGCGTATCTCGGCGGCGAGGGCATTGAATGCACGCTAAACGGCGTGTATCTTGGTAATGACAAGCAGCTTATCGACAACCACACCGAGATTGACCACGCGATGCCGCACTGCAACTCGCACGAGATCTACAAGGGCATTTTGGACGGCCAGTCACGCGGCGTCTTCAACGGCAAGATTTTTGTCCGCGAAGACGCGCAAAAGACCGACGCCAAGCAGACAAATCAAACCCTGCTGCTGTCGCCGACGGCCCAGATTGACACCAAGCCGCAGCTTGAAATTTTCGCCGATGACGTGAAATGCACCCACGGCGCGACCATCGGCCAGTTGTCCGACGAAGCCCTGTTTTACCTGCGAGCTAGAGGCATTCCCAAAGACAACGCCCGCGCCCTGCTGACCTATGCCTTCGCCAGCGACATCGTCAGCCGCATCAAGATAGACGCCATCCGCGCCCAGCTTGACCAAGTTCTGCTGGCTGACCGCGCCTTGCAGGGAATAGCATTGTGAGAGCAGCCAGCCACGGGTTGAAACCTGAGGCTAAGAAGTACACACCGTCGCGGCGACGTTAAGAGGGATTTTCTTTCGTCCCCTGGACGATGTGCTTTCATAGCCTCGGGTTTCAACCCGTGGCTTCTTTGAACAGAGAATACTATGATAGATGCCTACGATGTGCAGCGTGTTCGGCAGGATTTTCCCATTCTGCACCGAGAAGTCCACGGCAAGCCGCTCGTGTACTTAGACAACGCGGCGACGACGCAGAAACCGCAGAGCGTGATTGACGCGATTACGGGCTACTACACGGACTACAACTCCAACATCCATCGGTCGTCGCACCTGCTGGCGGAGCTGGCGACACGCGGCTATGAAGGCGCACGGGTCAAGATTAAGAACTTTCTAAACGCAGCGGACGCGCATGAAATCATTTTCACGCGCAGCGCGACAGAGAGCGTCAACTTGGTCGCGCAGACATGGGGCCGGCAGAACATCCAAGAAGGCGATGAGATTATCGTCTCGGAGATGGAGCATCACTGCAATATCGTCCCGTGGCAAATGCTGTGCGCCGAAAAAGGCGCACGGCTTCGGGTCATTCCCATTACCGATAGCGGCGAGCTGATGATGGACGAGTACGCGGCGCTCCTCAATGAGCGCACGAAATTTGTCGGCATCTGCCACATGTCCAATGCGCTTGGCACGATCAACCCTGTCAAAGAAGTCGTCCGGCTGGCGCATGAGCTGGGAGTGCCGGTGCTGGTAGACGCGGCGCAGTCGGCGTACCATATCCCCATTGACGTTCAGGAACTCGATGCCGACTTTCTGGTGTTTTCAGGACATAAGCTGTACGGCCCGACCGGCATCGGCATTCTGTACGGCAAGCGGTCTTTCCTAGAATCCATGCCGCCCTGGCAGGGCGGCGGGGACATGATTGAGACCGTGTCGTTCGCTGAAGGCACGACGTTTAACGAAATCCCGTACAAGTTCGAGGCGGGAACGCCGCACATTGAAGGCGCAATTGGGCTGGGCGTCGCCGTTGACTACTTGACCGCGCTTGGCATGGATCATATTTCGGCGTATGAACATGAGCTGACCGCCTATGGCACCGAAGCTTTGTCGGCAGTGCCGGGCCTGCGGATGATCGGCACGGCTCGGGACAAAGCCAGCGTGTTTTCGTTCACGATGGGGGACATTCACCCCTACGACATCGGTTCGCTTTTGGACGAACAGGGCATCGCCATCCGCACTGGTCAGCACTGCGCTCATCCCGTCTTGCAGCGTTTGGGTGTCTCGGCAACCGCCCGCGCGTCTTTGGCGCTGTACAACACGCGCGAAGAAATTGATGCGCTTATTGTAGGGTTAGGCAAGGTCAGAAAGATGTTCGGTCAATGACGGCAGACACCATAACCATTGACGAAGCGCAGGACGAGATTGTGGAAGAGTTTGAGCTGTTCGGCGATGACCTGGACATGCGGAACTCGTACATTATTGACCTGGGCCGCAAGCTGCCGCCGATGCCGCAGGAGTACCACACGGATGAGTACATTGTCAAGGGCTGTCAGGCGCTGGTGTGGGTGGCGACCAATCCACGTGACGACCGCCTGTACTTTCATGCCGACAGCAATGCCGCCATCCCGAAAGGTCTGATCGCGCTGGCCGTGCGGCTGTATTCGGGCCGGACGCCGCAGGAGATCGCCGGGACGCCGCCGGACTTTATCGAGCGGATCGGCATGAGCAAGCATATTTCATCGTCGCGCTCCAACGGCCTCATGGCTGTCATTGGGCGCATGAAGCAGGAAGCGGCTGCTGCGCTCCAAAGTGAGAAGTAACCCATGCCGGAAGCAATACGAACCGATACAAAAGTGTACCCGCTGATGATTGAAGCGGAAGTTTTGGAAGCCTTGCGAGAAGTTTATGACCCGGAGATTCCAGTTAACATCTACGACCTCGGCTTGATCTACGAAGTCAACGTAGACGAGCAGGGCGTCGTAGACATCGAAATGACACTGACTTCCCCGGCTTGCCCCGTTGCCGGCATCCTGCCCGGCCAAGTCGAGCAGAAAGTCCGCGAAGTCCCTGGCGTTGCCGACGTCAGCGTCGAGCTGGTCTGGGAACCGGCCTGGAGCATGGACCGCATGTCCGAAGAAGCCAGGCTGGAACTCGGCTTCTTTTAGAGGAAACAAATTATGAGCAGCACTGCTATTTTAGAACCGCAGGCCGAAACCGCCGCCTATCCCGTTACGCTAACCCCCTCCGCCGTCGCTCAGGTGCGGCGCTTGATCGCCAAGAAAGGCGACGACACGCTTAAACTGCGCGTCGGCGTCAAAGGCGGCGGCTGCTCCGGCCTGTCCTATGTGCTTGGCCTGGAAGAAGCGCCGCGCCCCAATGACACCGTGTATGACGTGGACGGCCTGACCGTCATGGTCGACCCCAAAAGCGCCCAGTTCATTTCCGGCATGACCTTAGATTACAGCACCGCCAATTTGCTGGAAGGCGGCTGGAAGTATCTGAACCCCAACGTCCAGAAAAGCTGCGGCTGCGGGACATCCTTCACGCCGAAGTAACCGGCAGCCGTGCTTGCCCACAAGAAATGAGAATGAAAATGTCTGATCAAGAGCAAACGCAGCCCTCGCCACCACATTCTACTGCTGAGGGTGAGATGGACCCAGAAGTCGCTGAAACCATACGCCGGACATTTGAGGAAATAGGCTCTTCCAGTTCCCGTATCGCTAAGAGCCTCGACCGGTTAAACTCGCTTGCTCTTGAAATCTACTGTGAGCTTGACGCTACCACAAAAGCCTTGTCAGTTCACCGCTAAACTTTTTGCCAAGGAGGAGCTTTAATGACAACTTGGGTGGAAGCGTTCAAAGCGGCGAACGAAACTCTGAGGCTTTACCATACAATTGAAAAATCTTTAAGCAACCTCGACGATAGCTTTAAGCTCATTCGATCAGAGGCGACAAGCCTTCGCACGGAGATTATTCAGCTTGAGGGTCGCATCTCCAAACTGGAAGAGTCGCGCAGCACAATCGCCGCCGAAGTCAGGGCGACTTTGGCGGAAGGTGTCGCCGAGATGAAGATTCTCACAGCACAAACCGTTGCGAATTTGAAGGTGGATTATGCAAAGCAAGTCAGCGACCTGTACCGGCGCGACATGGAAAGACAACTTGCGGAAGCAAAAAGCCCTTCTTTATTAAGCGAACCGCAAAAGCCCTGCTTCATTTAAGGCAGGGCTTTTTGCTTTAACCAATTTTTGGCGCTGGCGGCCAAACACCTTCAGGAGTTTCGTTAGCACTCAGCCATGGGGTCTTGAGCAGTTCTGGAGCATGGCGAACCAGTTTCCAAAGCACGACTATAGCCCATAAAAACGCGCCATAAGCCACGCAGTCAAGTACGTCTAAGATCGTATTGAACGGCTCCGGTTCCCACGCATTAAACAGAGCAAAAATAGTTGCAATTGTATCTGTTAGGGCTTCTACGACGGTAAAAATAGCTAGCGGCAGCAGCCATCTTGAATGGAGCGTTACCGCACTTTTTCTTGCTTTGGCCAGTGACAAAACTATGAACACGGCTGCGATGGTAAAGAGCGAACCTTGAACAAGAGACTCAAAGAATCGCTCAATGTAGGCATAGTCCGTCGGGAAGTTAAATGTAATCATAATGCTTGCCGTTGATGCTTCGTGTGAAAGTGGATCGTTTTCATCTCACCTCAGTTTATGCTCTCTCTGCTACTTTCCTGCTTCACTCTTGTTTGTCCTTATAATAATGGGTATCATGCGGCTATCAACGGCACTTCCGACATTCTTGCTAGCCAGGCTGCATAACTTAGGGCCGCCAAGATGTCCTCAGCCTCTAAATTGGGGTACGCCTGCAAAATCTTCTCGTCGGACACGCCCGTCGCCACCAAACCCACAACCGTGCCGACAGTGATTCTCATCCCGCGAATGCAGGGCTTTCCACCCATCACGCGCGGGTTCAATGTGATGCGTTTTGAATAATCCATGACGTGATTGTACCTCACTCCCACTCGTTGCCATCTTCTGCCAGACCCTTTTCAGGTATAATCACTGGTGAAATGATTCCTATTCGGCTTGAACTTAAGAACTTTATGTCGTATGGCGCGGAGGTTCCCGCCATTGATTTTTCAGGGATGCACACGCTTTGCTTGTCGGGCGAAAACGGCCACGGCAAAAGTGCGCTGCTGGATGCGATGACCTGGGCGCTTTGGGGCGAAAGCCGGGCGGGCAAGAACAAGCACGACGAGCTGGTCCGCATCGGTGCGGACGAGATGAGCGTCCATTTTACGTTTGAGATGGGCGGGCAGCGGTACAGAGTCGTCCGCAAGCGTTCTAAAAAAGCCGGCGGCAATGTGTGGCAATTACAGGGCGAGACGCCGGATCAAGGTTTAGGAATAGGCTGGCATCCGCTGACGGGGAACACGGACCGGGACACGGAAGCCGCCGTGCAGAAGCTCCTGCGGATGTCGTATGACACGTTTCTGAACTCGGCGTATCTGCGGCAGGGGCAGGCCGACCAGTTTGTGAAGCAAACGCCGGGCAAGCGCAAAGAGATTTTAGCGGACATTTTGGACTTGTCCCGCTATGATCAACTGGAAGCCAAAGCACGGGAACGGGCGAAGTCGGCAGGGGCGGACGCAGTAGACTTAGAGCGCGACATCAGCGGCATTGACGCCGAACTGAGCGCCGAGCCGGACCTGCGGCGGCAGGTGGCCGACCTGCAAGGACGCCTGGAACTGCTGCACACGCGGCGCGACGCCCTGCGCGTCGAGTGGGACACGATGAAAGAGCGGCAGGCCAAGCTGAAAGGACAGGCGGAGCTTGCGGCGACGCTCACGGCGCAGATCGCCGAATGGGACAAAGAAGTGCGCGAAGTGTCCGACGAGCTTCAGCGGCAGCGCGTCGTGGCCGAAGGGGCGCGGGCGCTGCTGTCGCGCCGGGACGAAATCAGCCGCAACTACGAGAGCTTGGGTGCGGCGCGGGTGCAGTTTGCGGCGCTGGAACGGGACTTGGAGCAGTATTACCGGGGCCTGACGATGCTGGCAGCCGCCGACAAAGAGCTGACAGCGGCGGAAAATGACGTGCAGCGCCGGATGGAGCGGGCCGTCTCCGAGCATGAGCAGGCGATGAGCCGCGTTAAAGACTACGAAGCGCTGGCCGGCCCGCGCGACCAGCTGGCCCCGCGTGTGGCCGCCGCCGACAAGAGCGAGGCGCAGATTGACCCGGTGCGTGAGGCCCTCGCCGCCTGGAACGAGCAGTTCACTCTTTTGCGTGAGCAGAGCGCGGGGCTGGACTACGAAGCCCGCGATTGGAAGCGCCGGGCGGAAGCCCTCGCCGGTCAGCAAGGGCAGTGCGATGTCTGTAACTCGGATTTGCTGCCGGCCAAAGT
The DNA here is from genome assembly GCA_964246575.1 of uncultured Armatimonadales bacterium. Classification (GTDB taxonomy): domain Bacteria; phylum Armatimonadota; class Armatimonadia; order Armatimonadales; family Capsulimonadaceae; genus JANXMY01. The sequence continues at coordinate 1,921 of CAXTRL010000089.1, read as the reverse complement.
CGTGTCCATCCAAGCGGATTACCAGAACGCGCTGACGCAGGCGCAGGCAAAGCAAAAAGAAATCAAGACGGAAGCCGCGCGGCTGAAAGTCGAGATCGGAAAATGCGAAAACGAACTGCGGACCCTGGAAGCGCAGACCAAAGGCGCAAAAGACGACCGGACCCGGCTGGCCCAGATCGGGCAGTTGCTTTTGGAAAAGGACGCCACCCGTGAAACCCTACCGAACCTGCTGGTGGTGCGCGAGGACGCCGAGCGCGTTCATTCGGAAGCCACATTCGCGCCCGAAGTCCGGGCGAAGATCGCCAAGTTCGAGGCGGCGCTGAAGAAGCTTGCCCACGTCGAAACCGACTACGCCGCCGTAAAAGCCGAGCTTGCCGTTTTGGATCCGTCCGAGCGCCTGCATATTCAGCTTGAACACGCCGAAACCGCACTTGCCGCCGCCGATGCCGGCATCGCGCGGGGCGAAAAAACGCTGGCAGCACGGCTTGCCAATCAAGACGCCGCCCGAAAGCAGCTTGCAGCGCTGGCAGACGTAAGCGCAGAACTGGCGAAGCTTGAAGGGCTGGGGCAGCAAATCCGTGACCAGGAGAACGCCCGCCGGACCGAAGAACAGGCGGCTTTGCAGGAAATCGGCCGGCGCGAGCAAACCCTGACCCGGCTGGAAGAGCAGAAAGTCGTCCGGGCCGACAAAACAAAGCGGCTCACCGATGCCAAGTATGACCAGGAAGTCCACGCGCAGCTCACGCAGGCGTTTGGCAAGAAGGGCGTCCAGGCGCTGATCATTGAAAACGCCATCCCGGAACTCGAAGACGAAACCAACCGCCTTTTGGAGCGCCTGACCGACGGCGACATGCACCTGTACTTTGAGACCCTGAAAGAAGCCAAGTCCAAAAAAGACACGCCGATTGAAACGCTGGAAATCAAGGTCAGCGACAATTTGGGGACACGCCCGCTCGAAATGTATTCCGGCGGCGAAGGCTTCCGTGCGGCGTTCGCCCTGCGGATCGCCCTGTCCAAGCTGCTCGCCCGGCGGGCCGGAGCGCGTCTGCAAACGCTGATCATTGACGAAGGCTTCGGCTCTCAGGACGCCAAAGGCCGCGAAAAGCTGGTGGAGTGCTTGAACGCCATCAAAGAAGACTTCGAGCGCATCATCGTCATCACGCACATTGACGAGCTAAAAGATGCGTTTGTGAACCGCATTGAAGTCACAAAAACTCCGACAGGGTCGCAAGTGGTGACAATGGAAGGCTCGGCGGGATAAGATGTTAAGGAGGATTACGTAATGGCCTGCCGTGCTGTTCTTTATGCTCTCACCGGTGCGGACGCAAAGCAATTACTAAACATTCGGGGAGATGAGGCGCTCGAAGATTTTGTCGTGGAAAATATTGGGGAGCATTGGGACGAAGAGTGGCGATGCGATTTAGACAAATCTTGGGACGGAATTCATCGGACCCTTACGGACGGCGAACTTAGCTGGGACAACGGCGAGTATCCACTCAACCACGCGATAATAGGCGGTCGGCAGCTATATGAAGGCGACGACTATATTTTCACCTTTGTTTCTGTCGCCCAGGTTGCTGATGTGGCACAGGCAGTGAACAGTATCAGTGATGAAGAGTTCCGAGAACGCTTCTTCAGAATTGATCCGGCAAGCTTTCAGCGCACATGGGGAGAGTGGGAACAGGTGGATGAGAGAAACTTTGAGTATGTTGCAGGCTGGTTTGGAGAACTCAAACCGTTCTATGCCAAAGCTGCCGCCGCCGGTAGGGCAGTGTTGTTCACTGTGGATCAATGAAAAGATATAAGTTATGATATTTGTAGATGAAGTCTTGATTGACGTGAAGGCGGGGGACGGAGGCAATGGGTCTGTGGCGTTCCGCAAGGAAAAGTTTGTGCCGTTTGGCGGGCCGAACGGCGGGGA
>CAXTRL010000088.1:0-11449 GCA_964246575.1 uncultured Armatimonadales bacterium | reverse complement strand
GCGCGGTTGCAGCGGCATCGGTCGCTTTTGTTGTGATGCCGGTGACGGTGCTTTTCGCCGTTTCCGTCACTTCCGCCGCTTTTGCTTTCACTGCGTCAGCAGTCTCGGTGGCTTTTGCTTTCGCGCTGTCTATCGTGTCTCCGGTTTTGTCGGAGAGGTCGGCAGCTTTTGCTTTCGCCGCGTCCGACAGCGCCGTTGCTTTTGCTTTTGCGGCGTCTGTATAATCGTTGCTGCGCTTCTTGATGAGGCCGCGCGTCGTGTCGCCGCCTTGCGGAGCATACAGCAGCGCCGCCAGCGCTCCCAGCGCACTGCCGAGCAGAAGCCCGGTTAGGAACCCGCCGGCGGTCTGCACCGGCACTTCTTCCGGGACGCCCACGACAATGACTTCTTCCACAACTTGCTCTGCGCTTCCGCTTCTCTTGCCTGCGCCATTTTGTTCGGCCATAATCCTGCTGTCCCCTTGATGCCGCTTCGTCGTCCGGGCGGCTGAGTTATTATTTGGTAATGATCTGGGCTTCTTGTTCTTGATCCGTCGTCTTGTATTGTTTGGCATTCACGCCGTTTGCGGCTTTTGCGTGGGGGCCGGTACCGGGATGCGTGTAAACCTGAAAGCCTTTGGAAATGCCGCTGATGATGCTGCTGACATCAATCAGCGGCTTGATCACTGCACTTTGAACTACGCCTGCGGTCTTTTCCACCCGCCCAGACACGTCATCGGTAAGGGCTTCACCTTTGACCAGCACCTGATCGGCTTTCACGCCGATATTGGTAGTGACACGCTGCACGGTGTCAATCGCGTTTGCCGTTTTGGCAATCACGGGGTCCACTTTATCGAGACCTTTTTCCAGCAGGCTCGCCAGTTTACTGACGGCGAACGCGATGGCTCCAAGAAGGCCTACGGTGACCAGCGAGAACAGCCCGCCAAAAATCAGCAGCGATATTTCCGCCCATGTCTCTAAATGCATCTGTTCAGTCACTCCACGTCGTCAAGCAAGGTTGCTTCGGTATACCCCAGCTATTGCTGCGATTAAACGGACGCCAGCAGCCGCTTTGCTTTTTCCTGCTCAAGCAGTGCCTTCAGCGCCTCGGCCCGGTGGCTGATCCGGTTCTTTTCGGCTTCCGTCAGCTCCGCCATCGTGCGCCCAAGCTGCGCTACGAGAAACAGCGGGTCATACCCAAAGCCGTTTGCGCCGCGCGGCTCCTCCAAAATCACGCCGCCGCATGTCCCTTCCGCTTCCACGCTTTCGCCGCTGGGTAATGCCAGCGACACGGCGCAGACACACCGCGCGGTCCGCTCCTCTGGCGGAACCTCCGTAAGCCGTTCCAGCAGCAGTGCATTGCGGCTCGCGTCCGTCGCGCCGCTTCCCGCCCACCGCGCCGAATGCAAGCCCGGCTCCCCGCCTAGCGCATCCACGCACAGCCCTGAATCGTCCGCCAGCGCCGGCAGCCCCGTCGCCTGTGCCAGCGCCACCGCCTTCAGCCGCGCATTCTCCGCAAACGTCGCTCCCGTTTCCTCCACCTCCGGCAGCCGCTCCGGCCAATCACGCGGCGTCAGCAGCGTCAGCCCGTTTACAAGTTTATACTGCTCTAGCAGCGCCTTGAATTCCCGAACTTTGCCCGGATTAGTTGTCGCCAGCATTAGTTTAGGCATACTTGGTTTTCACTTCTTTGCACCGGCTATTAAAAGAAGTTTGGCGCTTTCTGGATTGCCGGCATTATATGTCATTTCCTGCTTATTCCCTAATGCCATCGTCAGTGCTGTTTTGCCTAAACGATCTCGCTGGTTCACAAGTGCCTTGTGTGTCAAGAGTATTTTTACTGTAGCGGCGTTACCATAGGCCGAAGCCCAAATTAAAGGAGTATGGCCTTCTTTGTCTGCTACATTAGGGTTGGCCCCTGCCTGAAGCAGCAAGGCAACAGTATCAGCATGACCCTCTGGGCTTGCCGCTACTCGCAGTGCAGTAAAGCCGGACATATCTTGGGCGTTTATGTTAGCCCCATGTTGTAACAGAAACTGAACGGTGTCGGTACGTCCATATTCCGCAGCACGCATCAGCGGCGTCATTCCTGTCACGTTCTTAGCTTCAATATCTGCGCCATTTTTAAGTAATCTGGCAACTGCTACGGTGCTCCCATCTTCCGCCGCTGACAAGATCGGTGCCGGGAACATAGCCGCCTGGACAAAGACATGAAAGAAGCAGCAATAGGCACCAAACGTCAACAGGAGCGTCAATGCAATCTTTAACTTGATTCGCTTCACTTGTTCAGTCATTAAATACCTCACTTGCCATGTACATCGCGTTGCTATTACGAAGCAGTCTGCTAAAGCACTCCATCTAAGGCTTCGCGCTGTTTGGTGAGCATTTGGCGGATGCCGCCGTGGGCGAGGTCGAGCAGGCGGTTCAGGCGGTCACGGTCAAAGGGCGCTCCTTCGGCGGTTCCCTGGACTTCAATGAAGCGGCCTGTGTCGGTCATCACGACGTTCATGTCCACCGACGCCGACGAGTCTTCTTCGTAAGCTAAATCCAAACGCTCTTCGCCGCGCACGACGCCGACGGAAACTGCTGCGACCCATTCGGTGAACGGGAGGGTTTTAATCTGGCCTTTGCCGCGCATCCAGGCCAGGGCTTCGACCAGCGCGACAAATGCACCGGAAATGGCGGCGGTGCGGGTGCCGCCGTCGGCCTGCAAAACGTCGCAGTCCAGCGTGATGGTCCGTTCGCCCAGAGCGTCCATCTCCACAATCGAGCGCAGGGAGCGGCCTACCAAGCGCTGGATTTCAACGGTGCGCCCGCTGGGCTTCTGGGTATCGCGGGACGAGCGGGTATGGGTGGCGCGGGGGAGCATGGAGTATTCGGCAGTCAGCCAGCCCTGGCCTTTGCCTTTCAAAAACGGCGGCACTTTGTCTTCCACGCTTGCCGTGCAAAGCACTTTGGTTTGCCCGACTTCAACTAAGCAGGAGCCTTCGGCATAGCGGGCATAGCTGCGGGTGAGCGTAATCGGGCGGTATTCGCCCAAGGCACGGCCATCTTCTCGGGGCATGGGAAACCTCTTTTCTAACAGTTTGTGATGTAAAGTGAGGCTAGTATACCCGTTAAAGCGCAAGCGGGGCGACAAAATCAATGGGAGTGCCGAGCAGGCGGGACGCGAAGCCGCAAAACTCTTGCGGGTCGCCGGAAGCGGCGAACGAAACCGTGCCTGAGATGCTGCTGGGGAGCGTGAGCAAGGGAAGTGCGTCGCGCACGGCGGCGGCGGCGGGGTCAACGAAGCGCGGCTGGAACGCCGGGTCGCCAATGCGGGATACGGCATGAAGGAGGGCGTTCAAGAGAAACGGAAAGTGCGTGCAGCCGAGGATAATGCTTTGAACCCCGGCGGTGTGCAGCAGGCGCAGGTATTCCAGGGTGGCGTCTTCGGCTTCGGCGGTTTCGGCCTGGCCGGTTTCCACCAGAGGCACGAATTTGGGGCAGCCGACTTCATAAACTTGCCGCTGTGGGTCTAACGCTTGAACAGCATGAGTGAACGCACGGCTTTGGGCCGTGGCGCTGGTGGCGAGAACACCGATGGAACCCGTGGACGCGGACACGGCGGCAGCCGCGCCCGGCCCAATCGTCCCGGCAATCGGCAGGTGCGGGTAGCGGCTTTGGGCCGCTTCCAGCCCGGCCACGGTAGACGTGCCGCTTGCCATGATCACGATCTGAACGCCGGCGTCTACAAGTCGATCCGTGAGCTGGAGCGCCAAATCACGCACGACGGAAATCGGTTTGTCGCCGTAGGGGACATTCGCCGTATCGGCCAAATATAGAACGGATGCGCCCGGAGCCTGGCGCTGGATTTCGCGCAGGACGGACAGCCCGCCCAGGCCGGAGTCAAAAACGCCGATGTCGGCTTTAGGAAGTTTTACTAAAGGCAAAATCACTGGCCGGTGCCTTGAGCGGCCATCTCCGCGCCGGGCCGGATGACGTCCATCGGGCCGTCCGTCGTGAACTCGCCGAACGCTTTGACGGGCTGGCCTTTGACGCTGACTTGATACGAGTTGATTTCCGGGAACTGGCCGAGCGTCATCGCCAGGGCGTTCATCGCTGCGCTTTGGCCGCCTTCGCCGCCGGTGTCGCTGACAGGCGACTGCGAAAAGTCAACCGTCGCCACGCCGCCGTTGACCGAAAGGCCGCGCAGGGCGGTTCCGGGCGCGATGGGGGAATGCGCGGCGGAAAGCAAAGCGTTGACTGCGTCCCGCGCCGGCTCTTTCGGGTGCCGAAGCGGGATTGCCTGCGGCATCAGGAGGTCGCTGTCGCCCGTGGCTTTCGGGTTAAGGACATACACGACGACTTTGGCGGGCGGGGCCGCCGGCGTCACTGCCGTTGACGGCGACGGCGGACTCGCAGCGCTCGGCGGATTGGGCGGCGAGTTGTTCTCGTCGTGGCAGCCCGCGACGGCGACCAGCGCCGCGGCGAGGGCGGCAAACAAAAGAAGTCGCTTCACTTAATGCGGACTCCTTATGTCGTCTTCGGAAGAACTCGGTACGTTCCGGGCCGAGCGCAGGAGCCGCACTTGGTCTGCAATAAAATCGCGCAGGCCGGCCGTGATGCCCTGAGCGATTCGCTGCTGTGCGCCGTCATCCCGCAGCAGCGCAAGGTCCTTGTCGTTGTTCATGTAGCCGGTTTCCACCAGCACCGCCGGCATGTAGCTTTCGCGCAGGACGGCAAAGCCGGTGCGAAACCGGATCGTGTCGGACTTGACACCGTTGTAGGAAATGCCCGAAGTTTCGCTGACGCGCCGCCCAATATCGGCGGCCATCAGGCGGCAAAGGGAGTTCTGTGCATGGAAATAGACCGTCGTTCCCGCCAGCGTGTTCCGGCCAATCGCGCTGTCGTCGGCGTGAACGCTGATAAAGTAATCGGCATGATGCTGGTTGGCAAGGGCCGGGCGTGACTCTAAAGCTGGAAAGCTGTCATCCGTGCGGGTCATAATTACCGTCGCGCCGCTTCGGGTCAGCACATCCCGCAGCCGCAACCCGATTGCCAGAGTAATGTCCTTTTCATAAAAATCCGGGTGAAGCCCCGCCGCGCCGCCGGTGTCCCTGCCGCCGTGGCCGGGGTCAATCACGACAATTTTGCCCACAAGCGACGCGTTGGTCGGAATGTTCACGGGATACGGCGTCACCGGCCCCGCCTGCGGCACAGTCGCCGCCAGCACGCTGGGGCTGGTCGTGATGACGTTAAGCACATAGGTCATGCCCGCGCCGCCCTCGTCTGCCGCACGGCTGTCCACCGAAAAGCCGACCATGCGGGACAAATCCAGCACGACCCGTCCGAACCTTGTTTGCGGCGTCAGCAGCCGGCCGACCCGGATGTCTTTGATGACTGAGTTATCTAAAGACTGCGCCGTTTTGACGCCGTGGTCCAGCACCGCGCCCGCTAGGTCAAACGCCAGGCGGTTCGGATTATTCAGCGTTTCCGTGCGGTACGGGGCCGGCCCGCTGGTCGTCACTTCAATCTGGGTCAGCGCCGGGCTGACCACTTTGTAATGGACACTGGTGATCGTCACCGGCCCATCATGCGCGGGCTGCGGCGGACTGACGACGACCGGCGGCGGGGCCGAGTTAACCTGCGCCGTCTGCACCGGCGCGACCGACCCGCTCAAGGCCACTTTGACCTGGCTGGTCTGGATGCCGCTGAGTACCTGGAACGGCACCGCGCCTCTCAAATCGACTGTAATCCGCACTGTCTGCGGGTTCATCTGCCCGCTCCGTATCTGCGTGATGTCCCCGCCTTGCGCCGGAATATCCGCCGGGGCCGACCCTAAATCCAGGCCGTACAAGTCCACATATAGCCGCTCCGGGCGATTGATGCGCCGAACACTGTAATACACAGGGTACGACGTGTAAATGGAAAGCTGATTGAAGTTCTGGCGCACCACCTGAAGCCGCGCCCGTACGGTCAGCGTGTCCGAATCCGGCTGCCAGTCCGCTGTGCCGCCCAGCGCCTCCGCTGCCTTCTGGAACGGTACGCAGCAGCGCCCGCCGACCGGCGTGTACGGCAGCGTGACCGTTTTGCCGCTCGCCGCCGTGATCGTCACTGTGCCGCCGGGGTTTGCTTGAAACTTCGCACCCATCAGCACGACGGCGTCCACCGGGGCCATGACTTGCCCGTCGTCCCCGACATACGGCTTGACTTGAAACGGCACCACGCGCCCGCCGATTAGAATCGTGGCTGGGGCGGGGGCAGCAAAACTCGGAAGCGCCGAAAAGATAAGGGTAAACGCCGCAATCGGCAAAATGGGCGAAAAACGTAAGGAAGAAAGCTTCATAAATGATGTCTCCTGTACAAGCTAGGGTCAATAAGTACAAGCGTTAAAACCATCATAACACAGGTTTGACTCATCGGTCAAGGACAGACAAGAAAAGAAGAAGGAATGTTCCTGATAAACGGACGTGGCGTGAACACCGTCACCTTCAACACATCCTCTAAATCTAAATGCTCAAAACAGGCTTGAATTGTGTTGGTCTCGCGCAGGTCGTCTACATCGAAAATGCGTTCCCAACTCGCGGTCATTCGTGTTTGCCACGGCTCCGGGAGTGGATAGCCTGAGTAGGGGTTTAGCCCATACCTTTCTAATTCCTCGTCCCAAGCATCGCTCTCATGCTGATATTCTGCATCTTCGATGGCATAAGGCAAGTACAATTTGTTTAAGGCACAGTGCCATGCGCCGTAGGCGGAGAGCAGCACACGCTCCTGCGGCACTCCAAGTTCCAAGCGGACATGCTGCCCACTGGAATCTGTGTGACGGTGTCGCAAGTCGGTCTTGTAGTCATACGCCCACCAGGGGTAATGGCCTAAATAATTAGGCAGCCGACGCCGCATCTGGTTCCGCATCCAGTCATAGTCCTCTTTCCAGTCTAAGAAATGTTCTAATTGCGACGGATCAGAAAAAAGACTTTTCTGCTTGCATAGACGCTCCCAAACCCATAAAGGCTGGATAGTCCACAGGCGCACAGTATTTGGGCGCACACTGTTAATAATGTATGTGACTGCTCTGGAGGAAGTTGGCGTTTTTGTTCTGTTCATGTCGCATCAGAAAACTCCGCTAACATTCTACCTGCTGACTTAAACAAAAAACCGCCCTGCCAGATTGACAGGGCGGTTTCTTGACGTGGTGGAGGCGGAGGGAGTTGAACCCTCGTGTCGAGCAGCGAAAACTCAGGCTTCTACAAGCATAGCTGGTTGTTTGATTCTCGCACCGAGGCCGCCAATCAGCAGGCTGCCCCAAGCGCTCGCTGTCCTTTGGTTCCCGCGTCTGCCGGACGGCGGCTCAGACGCAGTAGCCCGCGTTTTTTGACATCCTAGCTTCCACTGGCGGGCGAGAAGGAAGGGGACGGGACGCCCGTAGGCGCCGCTTTAACCGTTTAGATTAGCCCTTGCGGGAAAAACTAAGCAGCCAGCGCGTAGGAACGCGCTGTGTTGAACGAAGTATTCTTCGCGTTTGTTTTTTTGCCGCTTTTAACGAGGCCAGCGGCGCCTCGACTTGCGACCTGCGACTTCAATCTCCCGATCGAAACCAATCGCCCCCATGTTCGTGCCGCTTTGGTCTGGTAGACCGTCGCACACCTATTATAACCCATTTTACGCGGAAAGTGTTCCCAAACGCAAAAAGAGACCTCATCCAGTCGTAGCCGCCTCGCCCATTCCCTTTTCTTGCTCCACTTCCATCACAAGCTGCCGGGCGTCGGTTAAAATATCCGCCAGCACTTCAATGGGCGTGCGGCCCGTGTCAATGCGGCGCACGATTTCGGGGGCATAGTGGTTCAAGACAGGCGCAGTCTCGGCTTCGTAGACATACAGGCGGTTTTGGATGGTCACGTCCGACGCATCATCCAGGCGGTTCTCGTGCAGGGCGCGGCGCTTGAGGCGCAGGATGACCTGCTCCTTGTCGGAACAATCCAAGTAATACAAGCGCCGGACATCAATATGATTGTCCATCAGCCGGGCCTGCGCGACGGAGCGGGGGATGCCGTCGAGGACTAGAATGTCCGTGTTCGGGTCATACCGTCCTGAATGCACCATGCTGTCAACATGCTCCTGCCAAAGCTGCACCGTGAAATCGTCGGGGACCAGCGCCCCCCGGCTGCTGTAATCCAGAAACACCCGGCCCAGCGGCGTCCCCACCCGCAGGTCCCGGAAAATCTCGCCGCAGGCCACATGCACTAGGCCCGGAATGGAGCCGAGAATGCCGCCCTGCGTCCCCTTGCCGCTGCCGGGCGCCCCGAACAATAAAATGGTTTTAAACTTCATCACAACATGCCTCGTGTCAGCGATTATGACACCTGCGCTTCCTGGTGTCAACTTGGGTACACCGGAACATCATGGCACACGAAATCCGGGTTTACAATGATCCCAATGAAGATTTAGAAGATATTCACGACTTCGGAACAAGTGAATCGCGCCCTGTGTGCGCTTGTTGAAGCCGTGCCGCCGCGTGTAAGCCAAGACAAAACAGTCTAAGACGCCGTTTGGGTACAATGCTTATCTATGGCACAACTTTCTTATAGTACGGCAACAGAAGAGCGGGCGCTGATTGTGTCTTTGTCGCTTGCGGGCGGCGAGGACGACATGGCGATGCGGCTGTCGGAGCTGCGGGAACTGGCGATGACGGCAGGGGCTAGGGTGGTCGGCGAGTTTTCGCAGTCGCGCCGCGCCCCGGACATGGCGACGTATATCGGGCCGGGCAAAGTCGAGGATTTGAAGGGCGAGCTGGCATCCACAAACGCCGAGCTGGTCATCTTTGACGATGAGCTGTCGCCGACCCAGCAGCGCAACTTGACCAATGCGTTAGAAAGACGGGTGCTGGACCGCACCCAGCTTATTTTGGATATTTTTGCCCAGCGGGCAAGAACGCGCGAAGGCAAGCTGCAAGTGGAGCTGGCCCAGCTCAACTACCTGCTGCCCCGGCTGTCGTCGCTGTATACGAAGTTTGAGCGGCAGCAGGGCGGCATCGGCGGGCGCGGCCCCGGCGAAACCAAGCTGGAAAGCGACCGGCGGCGGGTCAAGGAACGGATTTCGCTGCTTGGCGGCGAGATTGACGAAATCAAGGAGCAGCGGGCGCAGCAGCGGCAAATGCGCCACAAGCTGCCGTTCCCAACGTGTGCCCTGGTTGGGTACACGTCGGCGGGCAAGTCTACGCTGCTCAATTTACTCTCGGGCGCGGAAGTGCTGGCCGACCGGATGCTGTTTTCGACGCTGGACCCGACTACCCGGCGCGTGGTCCTGCCGCACGGCGGCTGGTCGGTCTTGATGACCGACACGGTCGGCTTTATTCGGAACCTGCCGCATCATCTGGTGGCGTCGTTCCGGGCGACGCTGGAAGAAGTTATTCAGGCGGACTTTCTGGTGCATGTCGTGGACGCGGCGCACCCGGAGCGCGAACGGCAGATGCGGGCCGTGTCCGAAGTCCTGGCCGAGCTTGGGGCAGGGGACAAGCCGATTATCACGGCGTTCAACAAGGCCGACCGGGTCAAAGATGCTTACGATCTGCAAACTTTGATCGCCGAGACGCCGAATTCGTGCTACTTGTCGGCGACCAAGCGTGAAGGCATCCCGTTTTTAATGGATCGCATGGAAGCGACGTTGCAGTCGCTTCTTGCCACGGTGACGCTGATTTTGCCGTATGACCGCTCCGACATCGTCGCCCAGTGCTACGAGATGGGCCGGGTGCATTCGGTGGACTACGGCTCCGAAACAATCACCGTCCACGCCGACATTGCCAAAGAACTCGCCGGTCGTCTCATGCGCTTCACGCCCGGCTATGTGAGTGACTAAGTAGGGGCAGGTCTCCGTGCCTGCCCTTCTTGTCCGTGCCTGTCTTTCTGGGGCGCACACGGATTGAGAGGGCGCACACAGAGATGCGCCCCTACAAGTAGGCTCTCGCCGGGTATACTAAGCCCGTGTGTGCCTTCAAACCTCAACCCTCTGCAACCCCTCCCGCCAGCGGCCCGCCGCTGGACGCTTTAGAAGGCGTCATTGAGCGCATCACGTTCCACAATGAAGATAACGGCTATACCGTCGCCCGTTTGCTGCCGCCGAACGCCAAAGACGTTATTACGATCTTGGGCAACTTTTCCAATCCTGTCGTCGGCGAATCGCTGCTCTGCTACGGGACGTGGACGAATCACGCTCAGTGGGGCAAGCAGATGACCGTGGCCCGCTACGAAGTCGTCCGGCCTGCGACGGCGTTTGCGATTGAAAAATATCTCGGCTCCGGCATGGTCAAGGGGGTGGGGCCAATCACGGCCAAGCGCATCGTAGCGAAGTTCGGCGAGAATGCGTTAGACATCATTGAGAACCACCCGCAGAAGCTGCTCGGCGTCGGCGGCATCGGCGAAAAGACGCTTGCCAAGATCACGACGGCCTGGAAAGACCAGCGCGAAGTCAAAAACATCATGCTGTTTTTGCAGTCCCACGGCGTTTCCCCGGCCTACGCCGTCAAGATTTACAAAGCCTACGGCAGTAAGTCTATTGAAGTGGTCGAGCGTAACCCCTATCAATTAGCGTCTGATATTTGGGGCATCGGGTTTAAGAGCGCGGACAAGATCGCCCGCGCCATCGGCATCGCCGAAGATGATCCAAGAAGAATTGAAGCGGGTGTCGTGTATGTGCTGAACGAAGCAGTTGAATCGGGCGGCAACGCTTATTTAACGCAGGCCGAGCTGACCGGCAAAGCCGCCGAGATACTCGGCGTCGGCGATGTCAGCGGGGCGATCAAGACGCTTGCTGAGACAGGCCGCTTGGTTTTAGAGCCGTACACGCTGCTGGACCAAACCGAGATCGCCATTTACACGCCGTCACTGCACCGCACCGAGATCGGCGTCGCCGAGCGCATCCAAGTCCTGCTGTCCACGCCCGTGCCGCCACCTCAAGCTGACTTTGACGGCTGGCTGTCAGCGCTGCTGGACGCCCAAAAGTTTCCGCTCTCAGCGGAGCAGGGCGAGGCGGTCAAGATGGCTCTGCTTTCCCGCTTTTCCGTGCTGACAGGCGGCCCCGGCGTCGGGAAGACCTACACCACCAACACGATTGTTGCGGCGTTTGAGGCGCTGGACAAAGACGTGCTGCTGGCATCGCCGACGGGCCGGGCGGCGAAGCGGATGGCGGAAGTGACCGGGCGGGAAGCGAGAACCGTTCACCGATTACTTGAGTTTGACCCGGAGCAGCGCGGCTTCAAGCGCGGCTTAGACCAGCCGCTAGAATGCGATGTGCTGATTGTAGACGAAAGCTCCATGCTGGACATGGTGCTGACTTACTCGCTCTTGAAGGCCGTACCGCCCCAAGCGCAGGTGGTGTTTGTCGGCGACGTGGACCAGTTGCCGTCGGTCGGGCCGGGGAACGTCCTGCGCGATCTGATTGACAGCGGCGCGGTTCCCGTCGCCCGTCTGACCCAAGTGTTCCGGCAGGCCGCCGAG
>CAXTRL010000087.1:0-11467 GCA_964246575.1 uncultured Armatimonadales bacterium | reverse complement strand
GTCTAAAAGATTGCTCATAGTTTTTATTCTTCAACGATCTCAAAACAGCGCTTCAAGAACTTAAGCATGTTCAGCATCCCGCGCGCATTGAACTCTAAATTGGTGAACGCATAATCCACAGGAGCAACAACGCCGGCTGGTGTCTGCCACGGGTACTCAGCATTCGGCCCGTCATTTGCATTGGCTGGTGCCAAGTTTTCAATAAGATGGGCATAAGGCAGCAGGCCGTCTACATAATTGATGATCTGTTTCGGGCCGCTGGGAAAAAGCATGTGCAATTCTGGCCGACGCTTAATCTGCTGAATAAAGTTCGTATAGCCGCGATGAACCTTCGGCTGCTGTGGGCCGCCCGGCAAACTGGCAAAGCCTTTTGCCAATTTCTCTGTTGTCATTTGCAGATAATGAAGCCGCTGGCAAAAAGCCGCGCTGGATGATTCCAAAAGCAGAAACGTATCGTAATCCGAACGCGCCTGACGAAAGTAAGCAGCCTGCCAATCCTGCGCCATGCGATTACTCCTGGGGCCAAAGTTTGACCGCATCCTCCCAGGCTCCCCATCCCAGTGGCAGGGGAAGGCGAAACGCTTCTTCCGGGCGAATCAGTGCTATCGAGGAGCGGAACGGGATGCCGCTTTGGGGGGACGCGCCAAAGTAGTACGGAACGATTTCCGTGTCTGACAAAGTGGTCGGGTCGGTTTCAATCAAGCGAATTTCGTCTGGGTGCGGAAAATAATAAATTGCCTCGGTCTCCGGCGCAGCTTCCATATTATAATCGGCAAGTTTTTGGGCCGCTTCTTCAATACTTTCCATTACCACTGTCATGTTATGCACTCCTTCCTATTTTGTATTCCTTGTAAACCGCTATTGTCTCCCGTGCGGCGCGTTCCCACGAAAACAGGGCCGCACGCTTCAGGCCACGTGTTCGCCAATCTGTCATTACCACAGGCGATGCCAGCAGCGTTTCGAGTGCGCTTGCCCAGGCCCTGGCGTCATCGGCGGGCAGCAGAAGTCCGGCGTCGCCGACCACTTCCGGTAGGGATGACGACCGGCTGCACAGCACGGGGCAGCCACAAGCCATGGCTTCGAGCGGCGGCAGACCGAACCCTTCGTAGCGCGACGGGTAGCACAGCGCATCCGCACCGCCGTACAAAATCGGCAAGTCGGCATCGGCAACATACCCGGCCAGCACAATCTCCCGACGAACGGCATCCGGCAGGGCTGTGATCTGGGCGTCGGTCTCATCCAGCCAGCCGCGCTTGCCGGCGATAATCAGGCGATGCGGCGGCGGGTACGGGCCAAGCTTCAGCCGGGCGAACGCTTCCAGCAGCAGCGCCAGGTTTTTGCGCGGCTGCAAAACGCCGACCGCCAGCAGATACGGCCGATTGTTTAATCCCAGCGCTTTGTTCGCCGCCGCCCGCGCGGTTTCCTGCCCGCCGTCTGGAAGTTGGAACTGCGGGCCGGCGGCTTCCAGCACGACAAAGACTTTCTCTTTGGGAACCGCCGGGTAAAAGCGCAGAATGTCCCGGCGCGTGCTTTGGGAAACGGCGACGATCGCAGCGGCTTTCTGCATGGAACGCGGCACCAGCGTGTTCAGCACCCACCGGTCCTTCGGCAGAAACAAGTCGGGATGGACCCGGAACGAAATGTCGTGGATGGTGGTCACCACCGGGCAGGGCGCACCGAGCAGCGGGATGTTATACTGCGTGTGGGCGACATCAATTTTGTCGGCTTTCAATGCACGCGGGAACGCCGACAGCATCCAAAGCGCGTCATTGGCAGGCCAGGGGATTTCGCGCCACGCGAAGTTCGGCCCCAAGCTTGGTGATTCTCCCTCAACTGGGCCGCGCGTGTACAGCACATAGTCGTTGACGGCGTCCACAGCCGCCAGGCCGCCGAGGAGGCCGCGCCAGTAGGTCCGATCTCCGGTGAAGCGCCCGGACAGTGTTCGGGCATCAATGCCGATTCGCATGGATAGAGTATACTCAAAGCCTATGCGAAAATTACGAGTGCTGCTGTTAATCCATGAGCTGTCGCCGACGGGAGCGCCGAAAGTGGCGCTGAGTGCGTTTGAGCGGTTCGGCGACGCGGTGGAATTGCGGACGCTAGCGTATCTGGGCGGGCCGCTTAAGTCAAGGTTCGCGGCGCTGGGGCCGGTGCAGACTTTAGTCAGCTACGGCTGGCCGGGGATGTCCGCGCCGCTCCCATCGCTGGCGCGGTTTGCCGGGCACCGGGCGCTGAGCCTGGCGAAAGGCCGGGTGTGGGCCGGGCCGCTGCGCCGCTGGCAGCCGGACATCATTTACATCAACAGTGTCGCCGCCCTGCTGGCCGTGCGGCGGCTGGCGTTGCCAGAGGTGCCGATCCTGCTGCATGTGCATGAACTGGACCATGTGCTGGCTCCGTTTATGGAGCATTCGCCGGACCTGCTGCGGGATCTGCCGGACCGCTACGTTGCTGTCTCCCATGCGGTCGCGGAAGCGCTAACCCAGCGTTTCGGCATCGATCCGGCAAAAGTTTCCGTTGTTCCGGCGTTTATTGACGCCGTGCCGGACATTGCGCCGATTTTGCCCCCTGTTGCGCCCTTTGTTGCGCCTGCTGACACGCGCTGGGTGGTCGGCGGGGCAGGGGTCATCAACTGGTGCAAAGGAGCGCAGCTTTGGCTGCTGATGGCGGCGGAAGTCAAGCGGCTGCTCGGCGCAGACCGGGTGCGCTTTGTTTGGGTCGGCGTTCCCGAAAACGAAGAAGGCTGGCAGTTCCGGGAAATGGCCCGCAAGCTGCTGTTGACCGACGACATCGAGTTTGTGACGTTCACGCCCCAGCCGCAGGCTTACTACCAAAAGTTTGACGTGTTCGCGCTGACTTCCTGGGAAGAAACCGCCTCGCTGGCGCTGCTGGAAAACATGGCGCTGGAACGCCCCGTCGTCTGCTTCAGCGGGTCCGGCGGCCCGGCCGAGTTCGCGGGCGACGCAGGCGTCACCATTGCCCAATTCTCGCCCGTTGACATGGCCGCCGCCGTCGCCGCCCTCTGCACCGACCCCGTCCGGCGGGAAGCGCTGGGAAAAGCGGCCCGCCGGCGCGTCTTGGAGCATTTCACGGCGGACGTGCAGGCTCCGCGCATCTTGGAAGAAATCCGGCGATTAGCGGCGCAGCCGAGCTTTGAGCTTCGAGACTAGCAACGACATAAAGCGGCCCGGAGAAGACCAATACGCCAAAATTGTCAGCGGCACCCGCGAAAGAATGTCAGTGGGTTTGACTAATCCGCGACTTCCCTGCACGAACGAGCGGGAAAAGAAACGTCCCCGCGTCGTCCCTCCCTGCGTCCGGCTCAGATGCCGCGCAATCCGGTACAGCGGCATGAGTGCGAAGGGATGCTGTTGTTCCCGCAGGCGCAATGCTTCTGTTTCGGACAGTCCGTAGAGTGCTGGGGCGTTTTGGGCGAAATTGGCGTTGGCGGCAGGCACCACGAGATTTGCCGCTGAAGCCCAGACCGTCGCGCTTCCTGGGTGGACGCGGTAGTGGAGCAAAAACTCGTTCAAGTTCGCTATCTTGTGGTGCGCGGCGAGCCGCATCCAGAGATCATAATCCTCGACAAACGGAACGTGGCGGTGGTTACCAGCTTCCAAAACGGCGCTTCGCCGAAACAGCACGGTCGGGCATCCAAGCGGGCTTTCCATCATCATCATATGGACAATGTCATTGTGGTGAGTATAGCCATGACCAGGGCCGCCGCCCGGCTGGGGTTTGCTGTCGCCGTCAATGATGTCATACCGGCTGCCGACGAGTGCGACTTCCGGGTGCGCTTCCATGAATGCGACTTGTCGCTCCAATCGCTGCGGAGTATTAACATCATCGGCATGAATGAGAGCGCAAAGTTCCGTTTGCGCCTCGCGGATCATTGTCCCGACGGCTTCCCCATAAGTGCTGGGTCGGTCAGCGATGACACGGCCCGGCAAGCGTGAAGGTATCCACCGCATCAGCTCTTCCTGTGTTCCATCCGAAGAGCCGTTCACCCAGGCGCAGACTTCCCAGTTGGAATAAGTTTGGCTTTCAATCGAAGCCAAAGTTTCCGAAAGATACGGCATGCCGTCTTTGACCGACAGTATCCAGGTCACACGCTCACTCATGCATTCCCATCTCCGCGAACGCTTTGCTCAAACGTGTCTGCCAGCTATGGTCGCGGAGGCAGCGTGCCTGGCCTGCCTTGCGAATTTGTTCACGCTCGCTTTCATGGCCGAGGTAATACTTGATCTTGTCGGCAAGATCCGATGCATCCGCATAGCAGACAATTTCTTTGCCGATCTCAAAAAATTCTTCCAGTTCTTCCATGTACTCGACCATGTAGAAGCCGCCGCTCATCGGCACTTCAAAGTCCCGCAAGCGCACTTGCAGAATGCGTTCATTGCTTGAATGCGTCTCGCCGCAGCTGGAAAAGCCGAGATTGATTTTCGACCTGCTATACATTTGTACCATTTCCACATCGGATAAAGGGTTTCCTAAAATGTGCGCGGGCAGACCTATCGGCGGCTTGCCGCCGGCTCCTGCTGCGTGACGTGCCCAGCGCCAAAGCCGACGCGGTAGGGAAGCGTTGTGGCGTTTCCAATTCATTCCCCACACACGCACATCAATGTCCCTGTCCCGCAAAAACTTGATATAGTCTGGGCGATCCCCGTAAGCCTGTCCGACAAAGGTAACATCATATTCTGCCGGCAGTGCATAAGGCTTGTAAAACTCTGGATTAGCAGCTTCCTGGCAGTAAATCGGGTGCGCTCCCATGGCCTCGTAATCCTTGAGGCGAAACTTTTCCGGGGCAAGACACCAGTCGTAATGCGGCGAGATAGCGCGTACTAAATGTAACTGATAGGAGCCGTTACAGTACCAATTGACGGTTTTAATCCCAAGCGATTTAATTTCATCAATCGCTTCCGGTAAAACAATGCCGTCGTAAAAGTAACTGAAGAACATATCTAGTGGCTGCTCGGCATGACGCTCTTGGATCTGTCGAACAAGTTCCTTGGACACTTTGGGCCGGCTCTCAGCGATTTGAATTGCGTGAAGCGGTTGACTAGGATCTAATTTTTGATAGATGTCCCCCCAGTCATACTTAAACTCGATCACCTCATGCCCCATCTTGGTCAGGGCGGGCGGAAAATGGTTGTGCCAGCCGTCCGCTGTGTAGAATATTCTCATTAGATTCGCCCCCTATGCCGCTCGGGTGCTACTGCCCAATCAATCTTCTCACCCAGCTTTTTGTCCGTCGAAACAGCGTGTTGGACAGCAGCGCATCCGGCTGAATCAAAACTCGTTCTTTACGCAGTGCAGCTCCTCCTAGGGAAGTCATACTCGAAATGGCTGGAAAAAGATTGTATTGATCAAGAACCATTTCTTTTGCTTGAAGACGCTCCTTAGTCGTGGCCTCGAACCGGCCCTGCGCCATGGTGCTTTCAATAACAGCGAGAGCGGAATCAAAATTATGAATATCTATCCAGGTGTAGCTGCCAGCGGGGAAATAGTCTCCAATGTTTGGACAGCCGTAGTAGAATGGATAAGATTCTGCAAGAAAAGCATCAGCAATTTTTTCAGTCCAATAATCGCGGACAGAAGAATTCTCAATGACGACTGAATACTTGTAACCCGCTAGGCCATCCCACTTATGCGGGATACGAATCCCTTTGCCGAAATGGTCTATGCCGCCTTCCAAGCGTCGCGTGAGCCGCTCCACGAAATCTACTCTTTGGCGGTGTCCTTCCGTGAACGCTTTGTCGGAGGAAATAACAGAAAGCGATTTTGTTTTCGCGGGTGCATCTTCCTTTGCAAAATCATCGTAGGTCTTGTTCAGCAAATGCCAGGGAAGTGCTTGTTGAGTGTGGATTACTTGCGGATGCTTAATGCTCTGATGGCAAGTAACCACTTTTGCAAACTGTGCCGTAAAACGCGGATGATATGCCCGGACCGAAGGCGGCTCGGCAGTAAAAAGAAATATGTTTTGCGGCGGGCAATGAACTGTTTCGGGTTTTTGGAGACCATCATAAACAATCCAGTAGTCGCACTCAGCACAAGCATCATTTACGAAGAACCGACACTCTCCCCAAACGCCTTGTGACTTTGGAGTTTGCCGAAGAAGGGGCCAATTTGGGTCTTCGCCGCTGATCTTCACTTTTATCATGTTGGTACACGCTGGGGCAGTCCCGCCTCCTCGTACAATCAGCCATCACCCGTGTCCGCCGCGAGACTTCCCGGAACAGCTTGACTTTGGGCCTGCTTGGCTTAGTTTTCTTTTTCTGTGCCTTCTTTGAAGAGGCTGGGAACGGTGTTGCCGACTGCAAACGCGATGACGGCCAGGGCGGCCTTTTCGGCAAACTGACGCCGCTCTTCATCCAGGGGCGCGAAAAAGATTTCATACAAGCAGAGGCCGAGAACAACCAGAAGGGCGGCCAGGACGAGAATGCGCCGGAGACGCTTTTCCCCTGCCGCCGCCGATTTTTCTGAAAGGACCGCGCGTTTTTCTTCCAGAACTGCCGTGCGCTCCTCCGGCGCGGCCCGTTTGATGCTGATGTCAAAGGTCACGTCTTCCGCCAGCAGGGGAAGATTGACGCCAGCAGGAAAATCTTCCGGCTCTTCATTCAAATTAGATGCCAATAATTTCCGTCAAAAGCGGCTGGTTCTGTTCGGCAATGCCAAGCTTGTGGCCTGCATCACGCGCCCGGACGGCAATATCCATCAGCGCCACGGCGCGGCGCAGGACATCGCTTTTGGAGCCATGAATTTTATCCGACAGCTCATCCAGCTTGTCGTTCAGCTCCGGCGAAACTTCTAAACTGAGGCGGACGCGCTCCGAGCGCGAACTGGCTGCTTTAGGCATAAGTGACTTCTTTCTTGCGTAATGAATGCGTGAAAACTACGCATCTGTTGCACATTATAAGCGCATTTTAGTGTAAAGTCAAGTGGAAGCGGTCATTGTCCATGTCCGCCGCCAGACTTCCCGGAACAGCTTGACTTTATCTTTTGCCGAGGGTCTGACGAGGGACAGCAGGAACCAGCCGGAGAAGCGGATGGCTGCGCCGAGCAGGCAGCACGCTCTGAGTTTCGCCCCGGCAGACGGGCCGTAAAAGCGCGAAAAAAAGTAAAAGCGGCTTTCGTTGTACGCCGAGACCATGCGGGCGCGTTTCTGCCAGTCGGCGCTGCTGCTTGCCCCCAGGTGGTGCGTGATGCGAGCTTGGGGCAGGAACACGACGCGCCAGCCGGCCCGGCGCAGGCGAAAGTTCAGGTCCACATCTTCATTATACATGAAATAATGCGGATCGAAGCCGCCCGCCTCGCGCCAGGCTTGGGGGCGGATCAGCATAAACGCGCCGCAGATTTGATGAACATCAAGAGTGGCCCCCACCCCCGGTACTGCGCCGATACGCAGTAATGCCGTCCTCGGCATACCCCTCCCCCACTTCGTGAGAGAGGGATAAGAAATCGAAGGCAAGCCTTTTCTCTTCTCCTGACCCCTCTCTCGTTCTGACGGGGGAGGGGTCGGCGCTTGCGCCGGGGGTGGGGGCCGCTTCCTTTCCATTGCGCTCAAGAAAGTCTGCTCACGGAAGACGCCGGCCAGGGTCGGGTCGTCGCCGTAGGAAGTTTGAAGGCGGCCGTCGGGCCACAAAAGCTGGCCGCCGGCTAGACCGATTGTCGGGTCGGCATCCAGCGCGGCGAGCGGCAGGGACAGTGCGCCGGGCAGGACTTCGGCGTCCGAGTTCAGCAGGCAGTATGCCCGGCCCTGGGCGTTGAGGAGGGCCAAATTGTTGGCGCGTCCGAAGCCCAGATTTTCGCCTGTCTCGATGACCTGCACTGATGGGAACTCAGCCTGCACCATCTCCACGCTGCCGTCGGACGAACCATTGTCGGCGACAATGATCTCCAAAGACGCTTCGCCGTCCGCCTGCCGGGCGAGCAGGGAATGGAGGCAAGCCCGCAGCAAGTTCCGCGTGTTGTAGGACACAATTGCGACGGAAATGTCGGGAGCGCTATGGCACATAAGGAAAGTTTGCCCGGTAGTCGGCCAGCACTTCGGCGACAGGGCCGTCGCGCCGGATGACGCCGCCGTCCAGCCACAAAACGCGGTCGGCCAGGCGCTCCACATGGTCCAGCTCGTGCGTGACCATCAGAATTGTCTTGCCCTGCGTCTTGAATTCTTCAATTTTGCGGAAGCATTTCTCCTGAAAGCCTTCGTCGCCGACGGCTAACCCTTCGTCTACCAGCAGCAAATCGGCTTCCAAATGAACGGCAACCGCGAAGCCCAGCCGGAGCTGCATTCCCGACGAGTACATGCGGACCGGCAGGTCCATCGTTTCCCGGTCCAGCTCGGCGAAGTCTAAGATGGCGTCGTAGCTGGCGGCGACTTTTTCTTCGGACAGCCCCAAAATCACGCCGTTAAAGAAAACATTCTGCGTCCCGGTCAGCTCGGCGTCAAAGCCCGCGCCCAGCTCCAAGAGGCTGATCATGCGTCCCCGAATCCGCGCTTCCCCGGCAGTCGGCAGGTAGATACGGGACAGAATGGACAGCAGCGTGCTTTTGCCGGAGCCGTTGCGCCCGACCAGCGCAACTGATTGGCCGATGGGAACCTGAAACGTCACATCTGCCAGCGCCCGGCGCACTTCATATCCAGATTTGCCCGGCCCGGACGCTGTTTCGCGCCGCACCAGCGTTTTCGCCAGCGCGGCGGCATGACCTTTAAGCGTCCCGAAGCTGCGGTGGTACACCCGAAAGTCTTTCACTAAATGCGAGACTTCAATCGCCGGCAGCGAGTCGCTCATGGCCGCTCCGTGAAGTTCCACTTGTGGCGGTTGAAAAACGAATAGCCCCACAGGCAAACTAGAAGTGAAGTAATTGTCGTCAGCAGCAGAAAGCGCCAGTCAAACGGCGCACTGAGAACCGGCGGCGCGTTTTGGTTGGCGATGTTCTGCACCCCGAAAAAGACCTGCTTGAACGCGGTGATAATCCAGGCGAGAGGGTTCAGCAGGTATAAATGATACGTCCACCAGCGCAGCGGCGGCGGGATGCGGGCCGAGAAAAAGATGTTTTCCGCAAAGTAAATCACCGGCATCAAGTAAAACAAGAACCCCATCACGAGATTGATGACGAACTTGACGTCTTCATAAAAGACGTTTGCCGTAGCAACAAAGAATGCCACCCCAAGCGTCAGCAGGAACAAATCGGCGATCAGCAGGGGCAGCAGCAAAATCTGGATCGGCGGCAGGACGTTTCCAGAGTGCAGCAGCGGGGTCAGCACCCAGCGGTACAGCATGAAGACGCTGAGCGAGATGACAAACTGCACGAAGTTCTGGCAGACCGTCGCGATCAGCGGGATTTCACGCGGAAAATAAACTTTTTTCAGCAGGCCCAGCTTTGCCAGCACCGAGGAGGAAGAGTCAAAAATAGCGGTCTGAAAGAACGTCCAGGGAATGGTCGCGCAGAAGATGTAGGCGCTCAGATTTTTCGGGCCGGAGCCGAGAATATAGCTGATGGCGATGGTCAGCACGAAGACCTGAATTAATGGGTTAACCATCGTCCAGGCCACGCCGATCACGGAGTTCTTGTAGCGCACGCGCAAGTCGCGCTCGACCAGGGTGCGGACCAAATGCCGGAACTGCCAAAGCTCGGCAAGCTCTGTCCAGACGCCGGGGGGGCGGTTGCGGGCCTGAATTATGATGGTAGCGGATGACGGCGGTGTCATGTGTGAACTTCGGGGAACTTGGGAACTGGTGCTTAAGCGTCGTCTGCGTCGGGGCCTTCGGCAAGCTCCAGATCAACATCCTGGGCGCGGGCCGGCTCCAGCAGCTTCAAAAGCTCCGTGCGCGGGATCAGCACTTTGCGTTTGCCGGCGATGCGGAAGGCATTCAGCTTGCCCTGGCGTATGTAGGAGCGGATGCTGGACTGGCTGAGCTGCAGGTAGGCCGCAGCTTGCTCCACGGTCAGCAAATCTCGGGATTCGGACTCCATCCGTATCTGGTTCTCTCTCTCCGGGCCGCGTCTTTTTCGCACGGCGTAGCGTTTCGGGTCTAGCTTACTTTTTTCAGTATATCTTAATTGCCAGCCGTTGTCAACAAACGATGAAAAATAGGATTGACTGCACTGCGGACTTTCTGTTTTTCTTGACACGGAACGCCAGCTATGTTAAAATAACCTGTTGAAATTGCGAGGCAATCTTCTATGAAATACGTTGGAATTTTTTGGGTTGGCCTGACGTTCGCACTCACGGGCCGGGTTTCGGCGGACCCTGGCGGCGACTTCCTGAAGGCGCGGGCGTTGGTGTCGGCGCTGACCGGCGCGGCGGCGGAAGCGGCGCTGCGGCAGCCGGGGGCGGACGCAGGCCGCACCCTGGAAGCGTCGGCGACTGTCAGCGGCTTAGTTTCCGCCGGCACGGAGCGAACTGCGCTGCTCACGACGACAAGTGCGACCGGCAGTGAGTCGGTGTCGCTGCCGGTCCCTGCCGATTTGCGCGGGGCAAGCTGGCTGGATTCGGGGGCGCAGGTGCGGGTGCTGCTTTTAGCCGTCCCGGATGACCCGGCGCTGCCGTCGGGCCTGCGCCTGGTCGCAGTCGCGCCGGAAGGGGATGTAGTCGCCGCCGAAGTGAGGGCCGCCGCTCGGCGGCCGCTTGCCTCACGCCCCCTGCCGATGCGCCGCAGCCGGCGGCGCGTGGTTTACGCTGCTTCGGCCCCCACTGCCGCCGATCTCAATCCGGGCCATCCGGTGGGAGCATTATCGGCCCGTGCGCTGTCCATCTACGCGCCGTATCGCCGCCTGGTCCGGCGCTGGAACCGGCGGCTTTCGGAAGCGGACGTAGACCGTATCACGACCAGCATTTTGTACTTCAGCGACATCAACAATTTAGACCCGCGCCTGCCGGTCGCCATGATTATCGCCGAGTCCGACTTTGATTTGTACTCCACGTCGCACACCGGCGCGATGGGCCTGAGCCAGCTCATGCCGGAAACGGCGCGGGGTTTGGGCGTCACCAACGCCTACGATCCGGTCCAAAATATCGGTGCGGCGGTGCATATCCTGCGCGGCCATTTGGACAGCTACGGCGGCGCACCGGCAAATGCGGGGGTGATCCCGTTCAGCCAGATCGCGCTGACGATGGCGGCGTACAACGCCGGCCCCGGCGCGGTCCGCAAGTACCACGGCGTCCCGCCTTACCGCGAGACCCAGCGCTATATCCGGCGCGTCGCCGCACTGTACCGTCAGATGTGCGGTGCATCCGCTCCGCAGGAAGCGTCGGCGAAGTAAGAGAAGCCCCCACCCCCAGCCCCTCCCCCATCAGAATGAGAGAGGGGAGCCAGAGGCAGAGCCACTTGGCTATGTCCTAATCTTCACCCCTCTCCCGCACAGCGGGGGCAGGGGTCGGCGGGAACCGCCGGGGGTGGGGGCCGTCTTTCTGGAAAGCAAACACCTATGACAACTAAAATCTATGGGCCTGAGACAGCCTCTC
>CAXTRL010000086.1:0-11475 GCA_964246575.1 uncultured Armatimonadales bacterium | reverse complement strand
CTGCGGCTCTTTCTGCACGAGCATAACATCAACAAACTAAATTAGACCACTACCCGAATTTCAATCTGAGGTCTTCAAATACGCCTGCGCCAGCCGCTCCGCGCCGTCTTTGTCGTCCGGCGCAAGGCGGCCTTCTACGACTTCATTGGTCAGGTAGTCTTTTAGCTCGCCCAGGCGCTTGCCGGGTTTAAGATGCAGCCGGGCCATGAGTTCCTGGCCGTCTAAGGGCGACATGAGCGTACTGATGTCCTGCGCTTCTCCGATGGGGGCCATGCGGGCGCGTAATTCCGACGCGCGGGAAATATCCGTGTGGTCGGGGGCCAGCGCGGACACGTCGACGCGGTGGATCTCAAACAAGTCATTGAGGTGCGGTCCCAAGTCGCGCATCAAGCGGCGCACGGCGGCATCGGTCCAAAGCGGCTTGTATTCGCCGATCCGCATGTGCTGGGCGACAAGCTGGGTGACGGCGGCGATTTCGTCATTGGAAAACTTCAGGCGGGTCATTAGGCGGCGCGTGACAAGAGCGCCAACTTCCGCATGGCCGTAGAAGTGGACGCGGCCATCCTCGCCTGCCGCTTTGGTCGGCGGCTTGCCGATGTCGTGGCATAATGTCGCCAGGCGCAGATTTAGAGAAGCCTCGGAAGGCAGGTTGCCCAGCGCAACCAGTGTGTGGTCCCACACGGGGTAGGCGTGGAACTCGTTTTGGGTAACGCCGACCATCGCCATCAGCTCCGGCGCAAACTGTGCCAGCAGGCCGCCGTCTTTTAAGAGTTCCAGGCCCAATGGAGCGCGGGAGGTCATCAGCGTTTTGCAGAACTCATCCCGAATGCGCTCCGCCGAGATAATGGACAGGCGCAGCGCGGACTGCCGGACGGCCTTCCAGGTAAACGGCTCAATGGTGAAGCCGAAGCGGGCGGCAAAGCGCACGGCGCGGAGCATCCGCAGAGGGTCGTCTTGGAACGTCAGCAGCGGATCGGTCGGCGTTCGAATGCTCTGGGCGTCAATGTCCGAAAACGCGCGTCCCAAAGGGTCTATGATTTCGCCGGTCTCCAAGTTTTGCAGCAGCGTGTTGATGGTGAAGTCGCGCCGCTTGGCGTCGTCGGCGAGTGTTCCCGGCTCAACGGTGTCCGGCTTGCGGCTGTCCGGGGCATACGACTCAATGCGGGCCGTGACAATCTCCACATCGCGGCCCTTGACAACCACCATCGCCGTACCGAACTTGGGGTAAACGACCGGCTCAAAGTCCGCCGCCCCTTGCGCCCGCAAAAAGCGGGCCAGCTCCAAAGCATCGCCTTCCAGCACAATGTCAATATCGTCCTTGCCGGACGCCAATCCCATCACACGGTCTCGCACAAAGCCGCCGACCAGAAACAGCCGCCCGGCGTACTCGGTGCCGCGCACGGCGTCCCGCAGGGTTTGGAGAACGGCTTCGGTCTCAGGAAAAGTTACAGGAAAAGAAGTGGCTGGCATGACCCAGTATACCCGCTAACAAATGACTGGATACTTCTTGGGGTACACTCCCCTTATGACCCTCAAAGAACTGATCACGCAAAGCCTGATGCGGGGCAACAAGACCGGCATGGTGCTGGCAGCGGCGACCACTGCCGCGATCATGCTGGCGTCGGACCGGGAAAACCATGCGCCCTGGGCGGCGCTGAACTGCGTGGCGCACATCATTGACGGCAACGGGAAAGAACAGCCGGCGGCATTTTCGCCGCGCGAGTCGTGGCTCGGCCTCGGCGTCAACGGCGCGGCGATGTGCCTCTGGGGCGTAATCTATGAAGGGGCGCTGCTGGTGACGGGGACGCGCAGCAATTTGTTCACTGCCATGCTGGGGACGGCTGTCGCCTATGGGGTTGACTACAAGGTCGTGCCGCCTCGGTTCGCGCCGGGGATTGAAAAGCGCCTCAGTCACCACTCGGTTCTGCTGGCTTACGCGGGGCTTGCGCTGGGCTTTGCGCTGTCGCCGGTGTGGAACAAAAAAGTTTAGCTGTAACACGGGGGCTGACTCATGTTATAATGAGAAATGCACTCCGCCCGCCTGTCCCTACTCGCCTGCGGCCTGCTCTTGGCTGCGATTACGCCAGGACAGGCACAGGCTCCCGCAACTTCCGTTCCGACGACTTCCGCTCCCGCTAACACAGTTCCCACTTTGTCTGCGCCGGCAGCTTCAGCGACGGGTACTCCCTCTTTGGCGGCTCCGCCGCCGACGGTGCCCGCGAATATCTTGCCAGCCCCAACGACCGCCACTCCCATCGCGCCGGTCATCCCGAATTCGTCCGGCACGGTGCAAGGCATCACGCCGGAGACGATGCCGGGCAGCCAAACGCAGGGAAGCCAAGTGGGCGACGCGGACAAGCCGGCTTACTCCAATGACCCAACAATAGACGAGAACCGCTCGGTGATTTTAGACAACGCGGACACGTTTGAGCAGACCGAGCCGGACAAGTTCACGGCGCGGGGGCATGTCCGGGTCCGCTATCAAGGCTACCACCTCAGCGGCGATCAAGTGGACGTGGACACGGACAAGGGCATTGCCCTGTTTTCCGGCAATGTGCATCTGCTTGCGCCGAACGGGCAAACGGCTGAAGCCGGGCCGAACAGCGTGCTGCGGATCAACCTGCGGCGGGGGACGTACCAGATCGCCGGGGCGCGGTCGGTTGTCACGCCGGAGCAGTCGCAGATTGGGCTGATTTTGCCGATTTTCGTGTACGGCGGCACGATTCGGGGCCGGCCCGGCTTTATTGATGCGCGTGGCGGGCAGTTCACCACCTGCGACTTTATTGAGCCGCATTACTCGTTCGGTGCACACGAGCTGTATATTATTCCCGGCAAGCGCCTGGTAGGCCGATACGTCTCGCTGTACCGCAAGGGCCACCGCGTTTTCAGCATTCCCTACCTGGTCGTGCCGCTCTCCGATAGGCTGGCCCGGCAGACGTTATTTCCGCAGGTAGGAGAGACGCCCGACGAAGGCTATTTTATCAAGTTCGCGTTCGGCTATGCCCTGACAGATGCTTTGCCGGGCATTCTGCGCGTGGAAGAGTTCCAGAAAAAAGGCACGGGGCTGGGCTTTGACCAGGACTTCGGCTCGTCCGCCCAGCCGAAGCGCGGCTACGGCATTTTCACGCTTTACAGCTTGTACGATCAAAGCCGCAAAGTGGAGGACTTGAATGGCAGCCTCAACGACACGCAGCAGTTCGGCACAGTCACGGCAAACCTCACGTCCCAGTTCCAGCAGAACTCGTACTATGCGGGGCTTGATAAAAGCCAGTCCCAGAACACAACGCTCAATTTGACCCGCTCCGTTGGCAATCTTAACTCGTCGGTGCAGGCCACGCTGACCCAGAACTCTTACGGGGAAGGAACGTCCCAAAATTTCACCTCGTCCTATGACCAGACGTTTTCGCCGACAGCGACCCAGCAGCTTCACACCCGCTTTGACTTTTCGCAGGTCAACTCGCCGAGCTTTGCCGGCTTCGGCGGGCAGGACACCCAGCAGCTTGATTCGAATTTGGACTACACGGCGCGGGGCAAAGTGTTTGACTACGAGCTGCTTGCCACCAAATATAACTCGCTCCGCAATTCCGGCGGCTCCCAATTCTTCGGCGGCCTCCAGCGCCTGCCGGAGTTTCGGATCGCCACCGATGCCCGGCGACTCAAGCTGCTGCAAAAGTTCCTGCCCAAAGCCGCCACCATCAATCTGTCGCTGGGCGCGTTCAATGAGCCGGCGTCCATGACCAACTCCGAGCGGGCCAGATTTGACCTCAATCTCGGCACGACGACCCAGCGCATCAACGCCCGCTCCGATTTCCAGTACGGCGGCGAGTTTGACCAGGGCTTTTACGGCGACAATACCGCTCAGTATGTGCTGAATGGCCGCACCGGATACACGCTGCGGATCGGGGCCAAGTCTACGATTGGCGCGACCTATACCTACCTGCGCCCCTACGGCTACACGCCGTTCCAGTTCGACTACGCCGGCAATTCCAACTTGGCCGGCCTCAATTTGGCGCTTCAGGACTCCAAGCAAGTGCAGCTTACGGTCGGCACCGGCTACGACTTCAACCGCGAACATTCCCAGTACGGCTACCGCGCGACGCCGTTTCAGTCGGTTGCGGCCCAAATCTTGTACACGCCGGTCCAGTTTTTGCGCTTTCGCACCACGGCGTCGTATGACCTCAACAACAGCCGCCTGCAAGACCTCACCAATGCCTTGACTATCAAGGGCGGCGACCAGTTGGCGTTTGACTTGTCGGGCCGGTATGACCCTATCTTGAAGCGCTACACCACCCTTAACGGCGACGCCAACTTTCCGTTTTTCCGGGACCGCAGCGAGGACGCCGGCTACCGGGTCCGGGCCATCGCCGGCTACAACGGCATCACCAGCCGCTTTGATTACAAAGGCTTAGAGCTGACCCGTTCCTGGCACGACTACGAGCTGAATTTGATCTATCAAGACACCCCCGAAGGACTGCGCCCCGGTTCCACGTTCACCTTAAACTTCCGCCTCAAAGCCTTCCCCGCCTACGAACCCTTCGCCGTCGGCCAATACGGTCAGGCACTTGATACAGGGATAGGGCAGACACTTTAAGTGCCCGGCACGGTATAATCAATACAAAGATTGGAGACTGCACTATGATCTCGACTGCCGATATCGAACAACTCAGCGTCGCGGAACGCATTCAGCTTGTAGAAGACATTTGGGACACTATTGCAGTCCATCCCGAAGCGCTCGAAATCTCAGACGCGCTTGGCGAAGAGCTTGACCGACGGGTTGACAATTATCATCAAAACCCTGATTTGGGGTCTTCTTGGGCCGATGTCAAGAAAAGGATACTGGCACAGGAATGACCCCTGAATTTGTTGTTCAACCGGAAGCGGAAGCGGACATCTCGGAAGCGTTCCGTTGGTACGAAGACAAAGATGACGGGCTTGGCTCTGACTTCCTGCGTATGCTGGAAGCCTGCTTCGCTGTGATTGAGCGATATCCACAGTCTTATCCGGTCGTGCGGAAGCAGATCCGCCGCGCCGTCCTCCGCCGCTTTCCTTACAGTGTGTTTTACTTTGCCGACGACGCCAAAATTGTCGTCATTGCCTGCATTCAAGCGAGTCGCAGCCCCAAAATATGGCGGCGCAGAATAGATGACTTTTCCAGTTGAGGGATTTCATAAATGGTTTTTGTGCCGCGCGATGCTTCTAATGAGCAAGTGCTGGAAGTTGTTCGCGAGTGGGTTGACATTCTTTGGCAGGAAGATTATGAAGCGGCGTTTGCGGCGCTTGGCTACCTCATGGCGGGCGAGGCAGCCAAGCCGGCATCTTTCAGAGAGTCCATCAAAGACTATCGTTCGCCGGAATACTATCCTAATGTTGAAGATTTCACAGTCACCGACTGGCGAACAGCTTGCGGGGGTAATCCTGAACCACAGCAGGAAGTTACTTGGTATGGACCAAACACTGCAAAGCTGGGTGGGGCAGTCGCCTTTGATTTACCGCTAAACGGGCGGTGGAGTGACCTAACCGCCGACTTTGTGTTTTTTGAGAACGACGATCCTGAAGGGTTTGATTTTTACTTAGAGGAAATCAGCTCTTGGGAGCAGTCTCAGCGCGAGCAACGGCTTTTTGACTTACGTAATCCTTAGCTCTCAGAAAGTATTTTGATTTTATGCCTACTGAAGCACCGGCGGGGCCGGTTTTGTCGCCGGACGAAGTGGACGCGGAGATACGCCGCCATTCGCGCTATGCGCTGGGAAGGGATGGGGAAACGCTCTCGCAGCGGGAGCTGTTCTGGACGCTGGCTTTGGCGGCGCGGGACAAGATGGTGGACGGGATGTTCCAAACCGAGCAGCGGTATACGGAGAACAAAGCGAAGCGGCTGTATTACCTGTCGATGGAGTTTTTGATGGGCCGGACGCTCGGCAACACGCTCATCAACCTGGGGCTGTGGGAGTCTTGCCGGGAAGCACTGGAAAAGCGCGGCGTGGACATTGACGAAGTGCGGGAAACGGAGCCGGATGCGGCGCTCGGCAATGGTGGTTTGGGGCGGCTGGCGGCGTGTTTCTTGGATTCCCTGGCGGCGCTGGGAATGCCTGGCTTCGGCTACGGCATTAATTATGAGTACGGGCTGTTCAAGCAGGAGATACAGCAGGGTTACCAAGTGGAAAAGCCTGATAACTGGCTGTCTTACGGCACGCCCTGGGAAATCGAGCGGGCGGACCAAGCTGTACTGGTGCCGGTCTATGGACATGTCGAGACGCGGGAAGTTGACGGTAAGTTTGCTCCCATTTGGCTGGACACGAAGCCGCTGATTGGGGTTCCTCATGACATGCCGGTGCCGGGCTATGGCGGCAGAACGGTCAACTTTCTGCGGCTGTATTCGGCCCGCTCCGAGTCCGAGTTCAACATGCAGGTCTTCAACTCCGGCGATTACCAGTCGGCGGTGGAAGACCAGATTGCGACCGAGACGATCTCGAAAGTCCTGTACCCGTCGGACATTCAGGCGGCGGGCAAGGAGCTTCGGCTGTTGCAGGAGTATTTCTTGGTCGCCTGCGCCGTGCATGACATTGTGCGCCGCTACCGCTTGGAGTTTGACACTTGGGACGAGTTCCCCAATCAAGTGGCGATGCAGATGAACGACACGCACCCAGCGATTTCGGTCGCCGAGCTGATGCGGGTCTTTGTGGACGTACATCATTTGGACTGGGACCAGGCGTGGACCCTGACGACGGGAACGCTGGGCTACACGAACCACACGCTGCTGTCCGAGGCTTTGGAAAAGTGGTCGGTGGGCCTGTTTGAGTATGTTCTGCCGCGCCACTTGCAGATTATCTATGAGATCAACCGGCGCTTTTTAGAAGAAGTCGCCGGAAAGTGGCCGAACGACGGCGGGCATCAAATCCGCATGTCCATTATTGAAGAAGGCAGGGACAAAAAGGTCCGCATGGCGCATCTGGCAATTGTCGGCAGCCACTCGGTGAACGGCGCTTCTGCCCTGCATTCGGAGCTGATCAAGGGCGATTTGGTCCCGGACTTTTACCAGTTCTCGCCGAACAAGTTCAACAACAAGACGAACGGCGTCACGCCCCGCCGCTGGCTCTTGAAAGCTAATCCCGGCCTGGCGTCGCTGATTACGGACACCGTGGGCGACGGCTGGATTACCGACTTAGACAAGCTGCGCGGCCTAGAGCCGTATGCTGACGACGCAAACTTTCAAGCCGAGTTTGCCCGCGTCAAGTCCGCCAACAAAGCGTCTCTTGCGGCGTTTGTTCAGGAGAGTCAGGGGCTGATACTTAATCCCGATTCGCTGTTTGACGTGCAGGTGAAACGCATTCACGAGTACAAGCGGCAGCTTCTGAGCGTCATGCACATTATCCACGAGTATCTCAGCCTCACCGAAGACAATGCCGAGCCGGCGGCCCCGCGCACCTACGTCTTCGCTGGCAAGGCTGCACCGGGCTATTGGGCCGCGAAGCAGATCATCAAGCTCATCAACAGCGTCGCCGCGACCGTCAATGGCGACCCGCGCACGCTAGGCAAGCTGGCCGTCGTGTTCGTCCCCGACTACCGCGTGTCCGTCGCCGAAAAGATTATCCCCGCCGCCAATCTGAGCGAGCAGATTTCCACGGCAGGCAAGGAAGCGTCGGGAACCGGCTGCATGAAGCTGGCGATGAACGGGGCGCTAACTATGGGAACGCTGGACGGCGCAAACATTGAAATCAAAGAAGAAGTCGGCGATGACAACATCTTCATCTTCGGCCTCACCGCCGACCATATCCAGACCATGCGCTCGCGCGGCACATACCATCCCTGGGACTACTACAGCGACCCCGCCACTAAGCGCGTTCTAGACGCCTTGAACTCCGACCGCTTCTGTCCCACCGAGCTGGGCCTCTTCAAGTGGATCTTCGAGTCCCTCTTAAACGGCGGCGACGAGTATTTCCACCTCGCTGATTTTCCTTCCTACCTGAAAGCCCAGCGTCAGGCGGGCCAAGAGTACCAAAACGTGCCGCTGTGGACCCGCAAAGCGATCCTCAACGTCGCCCGCACCGGCAAGTTTTCCAGCGACCGTACCATCGCCGAGTATGCAAAGGACATTTGGGGGATACAGGGGTTCTAAGTCAACTGCACCATGTCCGGCATCCGCAGATGGTTCGCTGTGCCGACGCCATCCAGATGCAGGGCTATCAGCGCCGGAACATCGGCGGCGGTTAGCCCGGCGTACCAAACGCCTTCGGGATACACGACAACATTCGGGCCATGATTGCAGGGCGTCAGGCAGCTCGATGCTGTGACTTTGACGCCTTGCGGGTAGCCGCGCCGGGCCAGCTCTTGCGTGAATGCCGCAAAAACCGCCTTGCCGCCGCGCGGGGCGCACGAGGGCAGGGGATGATCTTCGGGCCGCTCGTTGGTGCAGACGAAAAAGTGGTGCGTGATGCGGGGATCTTGGGTCATGTTGGGATCTTAGTTTACCTAAAATGCCCCGGTATTGGATATGCCGGGTATGATTGCTTCCAAAGGAACCCGCACCCATGCTAACCGAACTGCGCTTTGACAAGTATCTTTCTTATGCCGAAATCACGGCGGCGCTGCACGCCGTCGCTGAAGCGCATCCCGATCTCGTCCAGCTTCACAGCCTGGGCAAATCCTACGAAGGCCGAGACATCTGGCTGGCAGCGGTGACGCGCTCCTCTACGGGACCCGCCGAGGAAAAACCGGCGTTCTGGGTGGACGCCAACATCCATGCGACCGAGCTGTCCCCATCAAGTGCGGCGCTGTACCTGCTGAACAAGCTTGTCACCGAAGACGGCGCGAATGCCGACGTGACACGCGCTTTGGACACCCGCGCGTTCTATGTTGTCCCCCGCGTCAACCCCGACGGTGCGGAGCTTGCAATGGCAAACCCGCCGCGCTGGCTGCGGTCGTCGGCCCGGCCTTATCCATTTGACGAGGAACCCATCGAAGGGCTAAGACGCGAAGACATTGACGGCAACGGCAAGCTGCTGTCCATGCGTATCCCCGACCCCAACGGCACCTGGAAAGCTCATCCCGAAGAGCCGCGCCTGCTGGTGCGCCGCGACCCGACCGAGACCGGCGGCCTGTATTACCGGCAGTTGCCTGAAGGCCGGCTGACGAATTTTGACGGTGTTCATGTCAAGATGCAGAAGCAAAAAGAGGGCTTAGACCTCAACCGCAACTTCCCGTCCGAATGGCGGCCTGAAGGCGAGCAGGGCGGGGCAGGGGAATACCCGACCTCCGAACCCGAAGTCCGCGCGATTGTGGACTTCATCGTCAAGCACCCAAACATCTGCGGCGCGGTGACGTTCCACACCCTCAGCGGCGTCATCCTGCGCCCTTATGGCGTCAAGCCCGACTCCGACATGATCCCCGAAGACCTTTGGACCTTCGGCAAGATCGGTGACAAGGGGACCGAGATCACCGGCTACCCGAACGTCTCCGTGTTCCACGACTTCAAGTACCATCCCAAAGAAGTCATCACCGGCGTTTTCGACGACTGGATGTACGATCATCTGGGCGTGTACGCTTGGACCACAGAATTGTGGTCCCCCCAGCGCCAGGCCGGCATCACGGACTACAAGTTCATTGACTGGTTCCGCGACCACCCTATTGAAGACGACTTGAAGTTAATTAAGTGGAACGACGAAAAGCTGGATGGCCTCGGCTTTGTGGATTGGACGCCGTTTGACCATCCCGATCTCGGCCCTATCGAAATCGGCGGCTGGGACTACGCCTACTGCTTCCGCAACCCGCCCCCGCATCTGCTGGAAGCCGAAATCGCCCCGCACTCCGATTGGCTGATCTGGCAGGCGCTCATCTCGCCCAAGCTTGAACTTCTGACCGCCGAAGCCACCTCCCTCGGCGACGGCGTCTACCGTGTTCGCTTGGTCGTCCAGAACACCGGCTGGCTGCCCTCCTACGTCTCCAAACGCGCCCTAGAGCGCAAAAGCGTCCGCCCCGTGCTGGCCGAAATTGAACTTCCCGAAGGCGCAACCCTGCACGTCGGACGCCTTCGGGAAGAACTCGGCCAATTGGAAGGCCGCTGCTACAAAGCCGCCTCCGGCTTCAGCCCCGTCGCCGACACCACCGACGACCGCGCCCACTTCGACTGGATCCTCCACGCCCCCACCGGCGGCACCGTCAAGCTGACTGCTCGCCATCAGCGAGCAGGAGTCGTCCGCGCCGAGGTAGAATTATGCTGATGGCTACCGCTGCAAATGATATTGTCAGCATTGTGGAGAAACTAGCCGCTCGTGCCGACCTCGCGGGAATGCATAGTTTGTCTTCCTCCGAACAAACGGTCGTGCTTGCTTGGTCAGCATATGGCATTATCTGCAATGGTGGCTTTCAATACTTCTATGAAGGGTCCGCCGATGCTTTGGCAACGGCTGATGCCTTTGATGCGCTGGGTTTGCCTGACGCCGGTAAAGCCTGCCGCAAGTCTGTAGCACAATGCGACTCAGCTAATTTTAATGCTCACTTTGACTCGCTCAACCATATCATCTGGAAGTTAGATGATGATGACAAATTTGTCTATGCACTTGCTTCACACCTCCACGAAGAAGAAGGCCAGCCATGAACGTCCAAGAAATCGAAGCAGCAATCGCTGAACTGCCGCACAAGGAGTTTTGGCAGTTAATGGACAGGCTGAACGAACTCCAAAACGAGCGCTGGGACCAAGAAATTGAGTGGGATGTTGCGGCGGGGCGATTTGACGAAATAATCGAGCGCAGCAAGCAGGACATCGCAGCAGGGTTAGGCAGGCCGATATGACAATCACAGCGTTAGAACTTGATTACACCCAGCGCATGAACGCGGACATCAACTGGGCGCTTCGAGAGGGCAGCATGTTTTTTCAAGGTGAAGGCGAAGTGCAGAAGTCCTTACGGCGCATTACAGCGCGGCTGAATGCGCTCGGTATTGACTATGCCGTAGTCGGCGGCATGGCGCTGTTTCTGCATGGCTTTTACCGTTTCACTGAGGATGTAGATATTCTCGTCACGAGCGAAGGTTTAAAGAAGCTCCATGAGGTGCTGGAAGGCAGCGGTTACCGACCTCCCTTCACGGGCAGCAAGAACCTGCGGGATACCGAAAACGGTGTTCGGATTGAATTCTTAGTCGCAGGTGAGTTCCCCGGCGACGGCAAGCCGAAGCCCGTAGCGTTCCCGGAACCCGGCAGCGTCTCGACTGAGCTGGACGGAATACAAATGCTCAATCTGGAGTCACTCATTGAGCTGAAGCTGGCGTCCGGCCTTTCCGGTTTAGGCCGCCGAAAAGATTTAGCCGATGTGCAGGAAGTTATTAAAATGCTGAGTCTCACGGAGGCGATGGCGGAGCGACTGAACCCTTATGTTCAGGAAGTTTACCGAGAACTGTGGCAGGAACTGGAAGCGGCGCGGAAGCAGCGCGAGGCGGACGGCTTGTTGGAGCCGCAAGGATAAACACTCATGGCACAAAGCGCGG